>DAOWHR010000232.1 GCA_030641315.1 Anaerohalosphaeraceae bacterium
ATCGCACCCGATCTCAGCGGCGATTTCCGCTTTCAACGTACCTACCTCAGTGCCAGGCTGCACCACATCCGGCATTATATCCATAGGTAATGACAGTGCCTCAAAAAGCTTAGCTGACCATTGACCCGTCTGCATATCCATCATCTGAGACGTACTCGCAAGAGAATATTCCGCATAAGCCTTCCCCGTAAGATAATACGCCACAAGGTCAGCCATAAAGATGATCTTGCTCGTCCTGGCAAGAGCCGGATACTCCGCAAGACGCATCGACAAAACCTGAAACAGAGTATTAAGCTGCATAAACTGTATGCCCGTATTATCGTAGATCGCACGCTTGTCCAATAGCTCACATGCTTTTTCGACCATGCCGTCAGTCCGGCTGTCACGGTAGTTGTAAGGGTCCTCGATGAGATTGCCGTCTGCATCGATAAGCCCGAAATCCACACCCCAGCTGTCCACAGCAATCCCGCTGATCTTGTGGTCCGCTTGTTTCACCGCTTTTGTAAGACCGGCCTTAATCTCTGCAAACAGACTTTTAAAATCCCACCTTAAAGTACCCGCCTGCTCGACAGGAGCGTTTGCAAAACGGTGTATTTCATCAAGCTTGAGTTTACCGTCTGCAATCGTCCCCAGCATTACACGACCACTTTCGGCGCCAAGGTCAACAGCGATATATTGAGATGTGTCAGACATAGCAGAATCCTTTCGATTAATCAGACCCTAAAAATCAATCACGGCTTTTATCACACCGTCTTTGTAACCGGCAACGAGATCGAACGCTTCAGCGGTGTCGCCAAAATCGAAACGGTGCGTTACCATAAAGTCAACATCAGCCATACAGTTATCGATCATATCAAGCGTAGGCTGAACACAGTCTACCTGGCGTCTTATATTTTGAATACACAATTCTTTACGGCGTATCTTATCAATCGTAAATGATACACGATCAACAGTTGGGATACCTACCAGGACCAGCTTGCCTCCTGGCTTTAGCAACTCGACAGCCTGATCGAGAGCTTCCTGCTGACCGCAGCATTCAAATACTGCGTCAAGCTGATCGGCTTCGAGACCGCTTATTTCAGTAACAATATCTGTCGTATCAGGATTGGCGGAAAAATCAACTCCGGCCTTTTTAGCAATATCAACGCGGCTGTCGATTCGGTCCGTCATGTAGATAGCCGCTGCGCCCTGGGCCTTGGCTGAGAGCATTACGCTAAGCCCAATTGGCCCTGACCCAAGTATGCCGATCTTTGCACCGTCCATCGATATCGACTGCTTAACTGCGTAGACACCGATAGCAAGCGGTTCGGATAGCGCGGCCTGATCGAGCGTCATGCTGTCCTTGATCTTAAAGCAGCTTTTGCGAGGCATGACAATATACTCAGATAAACAGCCAACCATCTGCCCCGGACAGCCGAGAAACTTCAACTTGCGGCAGGTGTGGTGACGACCTGCAAGACACTGATCGCAACTGTAACATGATACCGCTGGATCGATAGCGATACGGTCACCGGGTTGTAGATCGCTGACCGCGGCGCCCACCTGTTCGACAATACCGGCGCATTCATGACCAACGGCAAAAGGGAATTCTACAACCTGCGAACCTATTTTGCCGGTATTGTAATAATGAACGTCACTGCCGCACACACCAACGGTTGTAATGCGAATCAACACATCGGTATCAGCGGCAATAACCGGATCGGCCGCGTCAGCCATTTCCATCTTGCCAATACCGGTTAGCAACATTGCCTTCATACTCTAAACCATTCCGAATAAAAAAACGCGTTATGCGTGGTCCAATCTTTTTTTCAACAGCACACGAGACCTTCAACGCGAACTTAAAAATACCACTGGTATTTCTCCGGTCTGTTAGCCGATCTCCTGTTCGAGATAAACCTTAACAGCCTGTAAGAACTGAGCAGCCAAAGCTCCGTCGACAATGCGATGGTCGCTGCACAACGTAACCTTCATCATAGGCTTAACTGCTATCATTCCGTTTAGAGCGATGACCTGCTCGGCAACTGCGCCAACTGCAAGGATCGCAGCTTCCGGCGGATTGATAATAGCCGTAAACTCTTCAACGCCGAACATGCCAAGGTTGGATA
>DAOWHR010000057.1 GCA_030641315.1 Anaerohalosphaeraceae bacterium
CATGAAGGCTATCCAGGCTGCGCCATCGCCGTCCTCGTCAGTTCCGAGAGTGTTGTTATTCTCAACACCTGAATCTGCAGGAGCAGTGTCAGTACTCCAGCCAGGAATTTGAGTGAAATCTTTGATTTTTCCTGTTCCCGGCAACTCAAAACCGTAATTTTCAACAGTGATAACTGACGCCCATGATGACCCAGCGATAACCAACAACGCTACACAAACTACTAAATTTCTTGTCTTCATCATACTTACCTCCAAAACTAAACAACACTAAAATTAATTTAAACAACATACGTAAAAAAACATTAATACTGCAACATATTTTATTTCATCTACCCTCCTTTCAAAAACACTTTCAAATAACACTCAAATACATCTATTTTTTCATGCCGCATTGCCCTGCGTTTATAAGATCACACTTTTCCACGAGCTTTTTGACTTTTGCGTCCAGATCCGGTATAATGAAAAGACCCCGTATCTGGGCGCAAAAGCAACCCGATGCGTCAGGTGACGAGCTGGCGGGTACCGGCTAAAGTATTTCCGCCAGCTCACTCTTTTCTCTTTGTCTGAATTATGTTTTACTAATATTCGCTTGCCCTAACATTAGTCTCACAAAGTTCTATTTCCAGCATAGGCCGTCCGAACAAACACCAATCTTGATATATCTTGTCTCCGCCATCCGTTGTTGCCAGAGTTAGGAATCTGTCAGCTTGTAATATTTTTATATCTATAGGCTGGCCTTGACCTGTCTTGTCAAGATCTCGATGAGAATAATGATACCTCACTTCGCCATCAATCAGCACCCATATATCTGAGTATGATCTGTCTTTTGCACAAAACTCTGTTATCCCGCACAATGCACTTAAACTCCTGATACAAATGCCGGGGTTATCCTTTCGGATCGCATCAAGATCAAATGTTATCCCTGCGTTAGGATGCATCATCAGCCCTGGATTTGCAACTGTCCCATATAGCCTGTTGTCAAGCATGGATGGGTATGCCGAGTACAAACCATCACCCTTGATTCTGCAGTTAGTGATCGCACACCAAAACGTGCCTTTTGTTTCCGGAGAATCTTGCCAGATGTCACCGGCAGAACTAATAATCTGAGCTTTACCAGGAACAAAAACACCGTCTATATATCCCTGTTCTTCAACAACGGAAAATTTCGTCGTACCCGGCCTGTCAGAAATATAAGATATCTTGCTGGTAACTTCTCCACTTGTCGGATCTATCCCTGTCCCCAATACACCCGTACCAAATCCGTTTCCACCGCAAACAATATCTGTCAGATCCATACTTTCGCCGCGCCAGACGAGTCCACTTTGAGAGTTAATATGCCTTACAAAACTCTTATCTGACAACTTGACTTCTTTCACAACTCCAGTTACCTCATCAATACTTCTGGCTTCATTTCCATTGACGATCTGACTTGTTCTTACTTTGCCCTTTTTACCCGCTATCAAGCTTGCCGTGCCCTTAAACATATGCAAACTACACGAGCCATTGTCTTCAACGCTTACGCCAAACTCTGTACCGAGATCAACGATACTGGCACTGAGTGTATTTACCGTAAAACCCGTTGCATATTCAGATACAACCGCACTTATCTTACCGCTGGCGACAAACATGCTTTTGGGACTCTCAAGTTCGATCACCGCCGGCCCCTCGACTACAACAACAGCACCATCATGGAATGTTATCTCAGCTAAGCCCCTGACAAGAGTCAATTCGCCCTGTTTGAGTACATCCCATTTAGCCGGTATTTCATCTTCGCTTATCCACTCAGCATTAATGGAGTCCGTGAGAGTGGCCACGATCGGACGAATGGGTGATGACAAAACGAGTATCATAAGAAACAGCATTGCAGCAGCAGAAAGAATCAGCGTATAAACAGAGAGCCTGGATATTGTACGCTTTGGCTTTTCAACTTTCATCAATCCCTGCCACGATTCTACAGACTTCTCAGTGGGCTTTTCCATTTGAATTGCCGGAGCTTTTTTTTCATCTTCGGCAAGAGCTTGCCATACACTACTATCAGCAAAACTTGCCTGTGCGCTACTCTCTCTGCATGGCTTGTTCTCAAAGGCTCCATCCATACGCAATTCGGAAATAGCCAACATTGTTTTTACATAATAATCCACCGCAGACGGATTATCCTCCAGGATTCTCTGTAGCTTATTAAATTGCTCGTCATCAAGAACGCCATCAAGCTTTCGCTGGATCAATTCTATCAACTCATTATTGACTTCTGGATATTCCATTACCTATACTTCTCCTGCAGCAATAACTTGTTCGATACATCTCAACAGTGCATTATGCAACCGGCCCATTATCTTATATATTGCATTTTCTGTTCGGCCGATGCTTTCAGCTATACTTCTTACGTTCATTCGTTCTCTGTATCTCATCTGGATCAGCGACTGATTTTCATTGCTTAACTTACTATGGCAATGCCTCAACGCAATTAACCTCTCTGAGGATGAATCAAGATTTTTTGAGGTTGCCTCACTGATCGTATCCAGTAGATCACTGTCGAATTGAAGGCGGGATCTTTTTCTACTGGAAAAAAAACTCATGATCGTGTAGCGGGTTATTGCTATCCCCCACGCCTGAAAATTGCTTCCTTCTTCAAATTCATCGAATTTTCGCCACATCACTGTGGCAATGTCCTGAAGAATATCATCGGCATCCACAAAATCGTGAACTAAAGCCAGGATATATGAATAGAAATGTTTCTGGTGTCTTATAAAGAGCTCAAAAAACTCTTCCTCTTTCGATGTGCTTGGTTTTCCACTATTATTAGACATTTCTACCGACTTCTAATTGCTTTGGATAACTGATTAATTAACCTATCAGACAGCCCAATGGCCACAACAAGCAGGTTCGCCCCAGAATCAAACGGATTTCCAAGGACCACTACCCACTGTAATAGCAACTTCCTTAAAAATTAGCCATAAAATCCAAGTAAATGTTATAAAATATCGATAACAATCTTTCCCTTCAGTTAGAAAACACATGCATTCTGCTTTTCTCAATGACTTCATCGGTTTGTTCACCGCAGCCAGTACACCCGAAGCCACAATTCTGTCCCACCCATATCATGGCTTTCATCTGGAAGCTCTCGATAGGATCAATCTTCGGGCCAAAAAAGTATATTTTGCCTCAGAGGGAATCGAAAAGCCCTGGCAGACAAAATTCAATCATCGATCCGCACGCTATACCACCAGGTGGAACGAACTCGTAAAAGTTGTTTAAACATACAGGTCTTTAACACACGAAGTACGGGGCATACGCGAGAGGTCAGCCTGCACAAACCACGTCGGTCAAAATAATACAGGATCGGGATGTTAATCATCGATCGTAATACTGAAAACGGCCTTTACAAGTTATGTTTGACATAGTGTTTGTTTTATAGTTTAATCTGAAACAAGTTTACAAACCTATTTTTATCTAAGAGTTTTATACCAGGAGAATTCAATATGCCAAAACGAGAAGACATCCACAAAGTAATGATTATCGGCTCAGGTCCTATTATTATTGGTCAAGCGTGTGAATTTGACTATTCGGGCACCCAGGCGTGCAAGGCCCTTCGCAAGTTGGGATATGAAATAGTACTGGTAAATTCCAACCCCGCTACGATTATGACGGACCCGGGGACCGCTGATGTAACCTATATTGAGCCATTAAATCTGGAAGTAATGACAAGGATTATCGCAAAGGAAAGGCCTGATGCTCTTTTACCGAATCTTGGCGGTCAAACCGCTCTTAATCTATCCTCCGAGTTGGCCAAAGCCGGCGTATTAGATAAATATGATGTGGAAATAATAGGTGTTCAGCTTGATGCCATCGAACGCGGTGAAGACCGGATCGAGTTCAAAAAGACGATGGACAGCCTTGGGATCGAAATGGCCAAAAGTGCTCCGGCGTTAAGCGTTGAAGAGGCCGAGGTAATTGCCAATGATCTTGGTTACCCAGTAGTAATTCGCCCGGCTTACACGATGGGCGGTACCGGTGGCGGTCTTGTTTATAACGTTGACGAATTGAGAAATATCGCAGCGAGAGGCCTGTCGGCAAGTATGGTTAGTCAGATCCTTGTCGAAGAATCAGTTCTGGGTTGGGAAGAGTTGGAACTTGAAGTCGTCCGCGACGCAAAGAGCCAGAAAATAACTGTTTGTTTCATTGAAAATGTCGATGCGATGGGAGTCCATACGGGCGACTCATACTGCACAGCGCCAATGCTGACAATAAGCCAGGAATTGCAGGACAGGCTCCAGAAATATTCTTATGATATTGTCGATGCGATAGGTGTTATCGGCGGGACAAATGTTCAATTCGCCCACGATCCAATAACCGACCGCGTAGTTGTAATTGAGATTAATCCCCGGACGTCTCGCTCATCGGCTCTTGCGTCTAAGGCGACAGGATTTCCTATCGCTTTAGTATCATCAATGTTGGCAGGCGGCCTTACTCTTGATGAGATTCCTTACTGGCGTGACGGTACACTCGAAAAATACACCCCCTGGGGCGAGTATGTTGTTGTTAAGTTCGCCCGCTGGGCGTTTGAGAAGTTCAAAGGATCGGTTGACAAACTCGGCACACAAATGCGTGCTGTCGGTGAAGTTATGAGCATCGGCAAAAATTACAAGGAAGCCTTCCATAAAGCTATTCGTTCTTTGGAGAACGGCAGGTATGGGCTTGGCTTTGCGAAAAACTTCAACGAACTGTCACTCGATGACTTACTTAGTCTGGTGAGCACTGCCACGAGCGAGCGTCAGTTTATTATGTATGAAGCGATTCGTAAAGGAGCCACCGTCGAATTGCTTCATGAACGAACAGACATCAAAGCCTGGTTCATCGAACAAATGGTCGAGCTGGTAGAGCTTGAAGAAAAGCTGCTGAAATATAAAGGTCAAACAATCCCTGATGATCTTTTAGCAGAAGCCAAAAAAGACGGTTTTGCCGACCGCTATCTTTCTAAGATTCTCGGAATTGGCGAAGATAAGATTCGCCAACAGAGGATCAAGCTTGGTATTGTCGAAGGTTGGGAGCCAGTTCCGGTCAGCGGTGTAGAAGATGCTGCTTATTATTTCTCAACGTACAATGCGCCGGATAAGGTTGACGTAACCAATAACCGTAAGATCATGATTCTGGGCGGCGGTCCGAACAGGATCGGTCAGGGTATCGAATTTGACTATTGCTGTGTTCATGCCGCTTTTACAGTTCGTGCTGAGGGCCTGGAAACGATAATGGTCAACTGCAACCCTGAGACAGTTTCTACGGACTACGATACTTCTGAAAAGCTATACTTTGAGCCACTGACCGTAGAAGATGTTTTGAGTATCTACGAAAAGGAAAAACCCGAAGGTGCGATTGTTCAGTTTGGGGGTCAAACGCCATTGAATATAGCACGTCAACTCGAAGATGCTGGCGTTAATATAATAGGCACCTCTCCAGAGACGATCGATTTGGCCGAAGACCGGGATCTGTTCTGTGAGATGATGCAAAAACTCAATATCCCAATGCCTGAATCGGGGATGGCCAGCGATCTTGAGGGTGCACTGGTAATCTCCAAGCGAATCGGTTATCCGCTTATGGTTCGACCGTCGTACGTTCTGGGCGGTCGTGGCATGGAAGTTGTTCACGATGAAGATATGCTGCGTCAGTATGTAGCTGCTGCTGTGGAAGTGACGCCTGAAAGACCGATCCTGATAGATAAGTTCCTCGTTAACGCAATTGAGGCAGAGGCTGACGCAATCGCTGATGGGAACGATGCGTTTGTCCCAGCGGTAATGGAACACATCGAACTTGCGGGCGTTCATTCGGGTGACTCGGCGTGTGTGATCCCGACGGTATCAATTCCGCAAAAACACATCGATACAATTCGTGAATATACCCGGAAGATAGCTATCGAGATGAATGTTGTAGGCCTGATGAATATGCAGTACGCAATCGCTGATGATACGGTTTATGTTTTGGAAGCTAACCCGAGAGCATCAAGAACCGTTCCGTTGGTTTCAAAGGTTTGCGGGATATCAATGGCAAGATTGGCGACACAGGTCATGCTCGGCAAAAAGCTCGCTGATCTGGACCTGAAGCATAAGACTATTCCTCATTTCGGGGTTAAAGAAGCTGTGTTCCCGTTTAATATGTTCCAGGAAGTTGACCCCTTGCTTGGGCCTGAAATGAGATCGACAGGCGAAGTTTTAGGGCTGGCTGATTCCTTTGGAATGGCTTTCTCTAAGGCTCAGGAAGCAACACAGCAGCCTTTGCCCTCATCTGGAACAGTTTTGATAACTGTCGCAGAACCGGACAAGGAAGCAATTGTCGATACCGCTAAATCATTCATTAAAAGCGGTTTTAATATTCTGGCAACAGAAGGAACATATAAATATTTAACTGAAAAAGGTGTAAAAGCAGAGCAAATTCTTAAGGTACATGAAGGAAGACCTAATATTGTCGATGCAATAAAAAACAATGCGATCCAATTGATAGTGAACACTCCTGTAGGTAAACGAAGTCAACACGACGATTCTTACATCAGAAAATCTGCTATCAAGTATAGGATACCATATATAACCACCGCAACTGCCGCATCGGCAACAGCGAAAGGCATTGCTGCAAGACAAGGCAAAGAGGACGCAGTAAAGTCCCTGCAGGATTATCACGCCGATCTTGTATAATGTGACAGCTTTTACTTGATATGACAAGCGGACATGCTGATCTTTATCACCATGTCCGTTTGTTTGGAAACGCCATAAACATTTTAGTACTGGTAATCGTGATCCTTGAATCTGTCCATCCAGTCCGGCCAGGCGTTTGGCGGGGCTTTTCGATAGTTGAAGAGTTTGGACCACTTTAGCGACCAGATCGCTTTCAGGTCAACCTTATCAGAATGACCATCCAGAAAAACTACGTTTATCGTCCCGGAATGCCGGTCAATGCAAACTCGTTTGAGACTGTTTGTCCAGCCTCCGTTCAATTCATCTCGATAGTTCGGGGCCTCATTGCCATCACTTTCAATTGGATTTAGCGCCCTTTGTGCCCCATCTACGAAAGCCGGGATATTCTTAGCTTGAGAAACATCCGTTTTGCGCCAATAATACTCGCCGTAATTAGCATCCCAGCCTGCCGCAAGAACCCTCGGGCTCTGCATCCAGCTGTTCATCGCGTAGCTGCCGATGTCATTGGGCTGGCCGTTACCGTAGTATACAACCCATGCATTTTTAGACGAACCTTTGATACCTGTACTTCCCTCCGCCGCAGCATTTTCCATGGGTCTTGCAGCAGAGACACACACTCTAATCTTGTCGTTCTGGTAGTAATCCCTAAATAGATTGTACCAGACCTCGCCTCTGGGCATCCCATCGCCGTTGTCCTGCATTTCGCCGTTATTGTCCTGTGCGTAAAGATTGATGATCAATCCCCACTGCTTAAGGTTTGCACGGCATACGGTAGCTCTTGCTTTCTCCTTGACCTTGCCAAGTGCCGGCATCAATATCGCAAGCAGCATTGCGATGATAGAAATTACGACCAACAACTCGATCAGTGTAAAACCTTTTTTCTTATTCATGTTCTCTATTCCTTTTTTTTAATGATCTTTTTCAACAAAGTTTAGTTCCTGCTGGATAAGTACAGCTTTTTAATTTCTTTTTGCGACAGCGTCCTTCCGTACAGGGCGACCTGAGAGATATCACCTTTGAAGGGCTTGTCCATCGGGCCTTTCTTAAAAGCCGGACTCTCTTCAAAAACCGTTCCGATGATAATCTCTTTACATGAACTTCCGGTGCCAAGTGAAGTGTTTTCTTTTTCTATTGGTTCTGATGCTTCGGTACCATTGATATACAGCCTTTTCGTTCCATCATTATCGACAGTCATCGCAATATGGTACCATCTTCCGGATACTATGTTCTCTTTGCCGACCTGCCTAAAATCAGCTGTGCCGTCGTTATACCTGTAGCAATGTTCGAGCGTTCCGTCATCGGACACATTTAGATAGCCGTATCTGCCTTCGCCGACGAGAATGTAATAATGGTTTGATCTGTCCTGCATATCTGCCAGCAGTTCGGGGCGGATCCACATGGAGTATGACCATCCTCTGTTTGCGTTTTGCCAGCCTATCTTAACGGAGACATGGCCGCCCTGCCCGTCAAGCTTAAGGGCCTGGCTATGAATATCTCTGTTAAGATCAGAACTGTCAGTAAAATCGATATTGCCAACGTAGCTGGCGTCATAAGTTGTTAAATTGATCTCATTGACCGGAAAGTCGCCAAAGTTCGCAAATCTCCAGTACGCGGCCGGATCGCTGTCAAGAACCGCCATGTCATATTTGGACGGTACGGAAGTTACATATTGTTCCGGCGCGAATTTAACATCTGTGATGGTGCCTGCGACATCGACGGCAGCGGCCTGTTTGGCCAGCAACCTTTTAACCGGGCCGTGCTTGACAATATCAGCACCGGCACGCAATTCTACTTCACCGACGAATACATGAGCGGCAGTCGATCCGCTGCTGTCAACCTCGACGGCGAACTCCGTACCATAGTCGACCACTGTAGCTCCGGCAGTTCTTACAAGGAACTCACCAGCCCCCTTGGAAACCTTTGAAAAGATTGAGCCTCGTGAAAGAAAAACTTGTGTCTCACTTTCAATGTCAATTGTTACAGGCCCATGCATAACGATCTCAACTCCGTTGGTAAGAGTAATGCCTGCATATCCGCTTGACAGTGCAAGAGGGCCTTGTCTTATATCATCGCCTTCGATAAGAGCATCACTGCCTGCCCATACGGCATTTCTGCTCTCAGTCAGGACAGCAACCACAGGCTTGACCGGATTGAACCAAACCAATACCGCCATACACAACATCGCCGCGGCAGAGACCATGAAAGCAAACACCGACAATCTGGATATCCGACGCTGAACGACAACCTCATCTTCTAACTCAAAAAAATATGGCTCAGGTTCTTTTTTAGTTTTTTCAACATCCACCGCGACAGCAA
Source organism: Anaerohalosphaeraceae bacterium (assembly GCA_030641315.1). Taxonomy (GTDB): domain Bacteria; phylum Planctomycetota; class Phycisphaerae; order Sedimentisphaerales; family Anaerohalosphaeraceae; genus DAOWHR01. The sequence goes on from DAOWHR010000057.1 coordinate 8,997, forward strand.
CTTTCTCGTTCTCAGCCAAAGCCTGTAAAATATCGTTATAATATTCTTCTTTTGGCAAACTCTGGATGACCGGAAGATTTATCGACTCTTCTTCGTAACGGTTGAGACTGATACATAGGGCAAGACATTCAAGATAATGCCTGCGTACCTCTTTAGAAGTCTTGATCCTGGCCTGCAGTATTGCAAACTCATCGCTGCTGATGGTCCCGTCCAGACAAGCAAGCACCAATTCGGTTATATCTTTAAATGTATCCCGGCCTTCGATCACTGTATCTCCTCCATTCGCAGCTTGTGCCTGATGCAAAACATCAAAGACTCGTGGATACGAGACAGCAGCTTGTAAACAGTGTAAGAAGGTTTGTTTACAATTTCAGCTATCTCTTTGACCGAAACGGCCTTATCATAACGCATCTTTATTAAATAACGCTGCTTGTCAGTAAGTTTCTTCATGCAATCCTCAAGCGCAGAAACCCTCTCATCGATCTGATCGAAAACACCAGACTGATCGGCAGCGAGAAGCTCCATCGCCTCAGAGTCGAATCTAATATGTGAAGAGCTGCAGTTACGATAATGTCTAAGCACCTGTAATCGTGCGATCATGATACCCCATGCGCTAAAATTTGTGCCTGCCTTAAAGCCGGAGAACTTACGCCACATCACCTCTGTCGCTTCCTGAAGGATATCATCGGCATCGGTCCAATTGGGAACCATAGACACAATAAAACCGAAGATACGTTTCTGATTTGCCAAATACAGCCTCAAAAAACGCTGGACTTCCATTGGATCGCCTTGGGCCTGTGAAATTGTCAATACCCAATCCCTTCAAACTCTAACAGACAAATAGATTACGGTTTTGCCGATAAAAACAAACAATATGCAACTCTTCACAAATGATACGCCGGATGACAAAAGATTTTTATCGTAAATTTAAAAAAATAGTACCATGCACAAGACATCGTCAACGAAAACTCGTCAGTTTATATCTCTTTGTGAATAATTCAAAGCGGTTATGAATATATGTCCGGGCAGAGCAAACTCATACAAGTCTATTATATCCAGTAGGTTAAGCTATGAAAAACCAAATATTGAAAAATATTGAAGCGATCTTATCGATTCGGACGATATACGCTATTGGTGTGACAGGCAGAATATATGGCTCTGAATAAATGACCCAGAAGGTCATGTTAGCTGAAACCCTGAATGCTTAACCAGACGGCTGCTCGCAAGTCAGATCGTAATCGAAGCAGGATGGGGCAAAAAGCTATTAAAAACCTGATAGAGCCATCATAGATAAATGGGAAGAGCGGTATACTCTTCCCTTTTTTTTTATCATTTAAGTTTCATCCTGCTCAACGTAGTGTATAATATAATAGTGTTAGGACGTAAATCATCGACTCGAAACATTTAAACATGGCTTCAGTTAATAAAAATTCAGATGATCGGCAAAGAGATCAGGCTTCAATTGAGCTTCTAAAAAGACTCAGGGACAAACTTCTAAACGCTGATATTTCAACTGCCAGAAAAGCAGCTCACAATCTGTCATGGAAGCAGGAAGATGGTTTGGCCATACTCAAAGAAGCGTTATTCGGTAACTACTCGAGAAACGCTAAAAAGGCTGCTGCGTATGGACTTAGGAGCATGAACGGCAGAATGGTAGAACTGGCCATAGAAGTACTCGAACAAGGTCTGAACCACAGTGACCGAACTACCAAGGCCGCATGTATCAAAGCTTTGCAGCTGATGAAAGGCACCGCTGCAAAACAGGAAAAATCTCAATACAAGCAAACTTCGAACAAGATCAAAATAACTGAGATCCCGCAAAAAAGCAGTAGAGAAGCATCGTTACGAAAACAACACCCCCCAAAAATAACGAAATAACCAAAAACACACCACGCAGATATACGGGTAATCCATTTTTGGCACCCTCTATCCTTGCCTATTTATACTCTCAATCCCTGTTTTATGTTTAAAATAGGCAATTACTCGATAATTCTTTCAGTTTTTCACTTTTTCCTGTAACAAATCGATGGCGATCAGCGTCTACACTATAGAACGTAACAATAAATCATTTCACAAATGTAAAAAATTATCTGTTAGAAGTGGAGATTATAAAATGATAGAATTCAATTGCGAAAAATGTAGGTCTCTTTATAAGGTCGGCGCCGAATACGCCGGAAAAAAAGTTCGTTGTAACAAATGCGCCTCGATTTGCCTCGTGCCAAAGGCGTCCGCAACAGTACAATACTTCTACAAGGACGTTCGTTATGCCGAGGACGGCATAACACCGAACTTCGACGATATTTTCAGGGCGCTGCTGAAACACGAACGCCAGGCCCCTGCAATAGCTGTATAAACGCAAAGGATTATAATCCGTTAACAAAATCTGAATCAATCTTGAAAACACCCAGTCAGGAAGTCCTGCTGGGTGTTATTTTATGCGGCTTGCAGATAACAAAAGACAAATTGCTTATTTAACAATAATCTCATCGGTAAACAGCCAGGCGTTGCCGCCGCTCCCAGGATGCCACTCGGGGCAGACAGCAACATTTTTCGCGTGTACCCGCACATATCGTACGGCTTTGCGATCTATTGATGATTCATAAAAATGAACATAACCGATACCCCCTTCGGCGCGTTCTTTTCTGTGCCTTGCCTTTAGATCGGCAAATTCTTTCCCATCCAGAGACACCTGAATTTTAACTTGCTTCGGAGCGAATATCCAGCTCTCCAGTTTCTCTAAAAATCTCGTGGTGACCCGGCTGACCTCAACTTCCTTTTGCAGGTCTATTGTCGCATGCAGATCGTTCACCTCAAACCCAAGCCACTTATCATAATAAAACGACCAGCGAGGCGATACATTATTGACAACTCCGTCTGTCAAAGGTGATTCGCTGCCTCCGGTATAGCCAGCAGAGCAGGAGTATTTTAAATCAACCGGACAACCAACCGCCAAATGATCGATCCGTACAGTCGGATTTTCAGGCCCTGCGATCTCATTCGTATCCTGATACTTTTTCCTTAATTGAGCCAGATCCTTCTTAAGCTTTCTGACAACTTCAGCACACCCGGGTTCGCTATAAACATTGACAAGCTCCATAGGATCCTTTTCCAGATCGAACAGTTCCCAATACCGCTGCCCCTTAAGATCGGGATAGCACACAAGTTTGTATACTTTCGTCCGAACTCCATATTGTTCCGGAATATCATAGCCTTCGTAATAATGATAATAAACCTTGTCGCGCCAGTTCTTCGGTGTGCTGCTTTGCAGGAAAGAACGAAAGCTCCTGCCCTGCAAATCATTCGGCGCGCTGACGCCTGCGTATTCCAGAAACGTCGGAGCAAAATCAATATTCTGTATCATAGCATCGTTCGTTGTGTTTGGCTTAACTTCCTTTGGATACCGAACGATCAAAGGCACATACAAAGCCTGCTCGTACATCCACATCTTGTTGAAAAAGCCGTGATCGCCCAGAAAAAAACCATTATCAGAGGTATATACAACTATCGTGTTTTCTTTCAGCCCGGAGCGGTCAATATAATCGACAAGCCTGCCAATATTGTCATCCAGCGAAGCAACCAGCCGCAGGTACCCTTTCATGTACGCCTGATACATTTGTCGTCTGCGTTCTTTGGGGTCAGGATATTGCTTCACTAAATCTTCGTACTCCGGGTAATTGCAGTCAGCGATCTTACAATACCCCGTAGCGCTTTGCATCGCGAGCCTGGTCTCCCAATCGTCATACAAAGTAGGCGGCTCAGGAATTTCAACATCCTTATACATATCGGCATGTTTGGCATCCGGATCGTGTGGCTCATGAGGTGCCTTGTGATGCACCATCAAACAGAACGGCTTATCCGTATTTCGATTTTTCAGCCAGTCGATTGAAAGGTCCGTGATCGTATCGGTCAGATACCCTTTTATCTCCGTCCCACCCGCGACACCATCCCGCCATTTCTTTCCTTTTTCTTTAAATCGGCAGTCATAAAACCTCCCGTGTCCTGGTATAACATTGTAATGATCGAAACCCGTAGGTTCGCTCTTCAGGTGCCATTTCCCGATGATAGCAGTTTCATATCCCCCCTGCCCAAGCAGTTTGGTAAATGTCTGCTGGGAACCGTCGAAGCTGTAACCGTTTTGCAGAAAACCGTTTTTATGATTAAGCTTCCCCGTCAGCAATGCCGCACGGGATGGTGCGCAAATAGCATTCGTAACCATCATTTGCCTGAACGTCATCCCCTGCTCTGCCAACCGATCGATATGAGGCGTCTTATTGATCTTGCTGCCGTAACAACCAATTGCATGGGACGCATGATCGTCACTCATAATGAACAGGATATTGGGGCTGCTCTGTGAGATTTTTGTGCCCACTGATACACATCCGCCAAGCGACAATAATCCCGCGCCCAGCCCGATCTTTCTCAAAAATTCCCTGCGAGTTTCCATCATGTTATAAACCTTTACTCTACAATAATCTCATCAGCAAACAGCCAGGCCTTGCCGCCCGCCCCTTTATGCCAGCCCGGACAGATTCTTAAGCCCTCAGCCTTGACTTTTATATATCTGCATTGCTTACCGCTGTACCGCACTGAAAAATCTTTGATGTTTCGATTATCATCAGCTCTCAGTTCATCGTTGATCACGCTCTTTAACGAGTGATATTTCCTTCCATCGGTCGACAATGAAACCTCGATCCTTCTCGGATAAAATATCCAGAACTCCTGCGACTCCAGGAAACCTGCCGAGACCCTGTCGATCGTCAGAATTTCTTCCATATCGACTACAACTTCAAGATCACCGCTTTCAATTCCTGTCCAGTAACCGTCATTATATAATGACGATGCCCGGGTGCCGTCAGTAAGGACATCCAATCCTTTCTTAGTGAATTGCTGCTTGGAGTTGTTTAACATCCGTACCTTTTTCCCAACAGCAAGGTGCTTTACAGGATTGGTATCATATTTTATATCTCGCACTTTCAAAGATATCCAGATATCAGGCAGACCGTTATTTTTCTGCACAGCGCCAGGCGTACTCCTGCCGTTGACGACATACTTTTCCAGCAGACCTGTCAAACGATGCACAACCTCCGGATACTTGTCATGCAGATTTTCAGTTTCGCCAATATCCTCATCCAGATCATAAAGCTGTATCATCGGCAATCCCTTCTGCATTGCTGCCTCAGGATGCAGAGAAGAACCCCCCGAACCAGGACAAAGTTCGAGTTTCCATTTCCCCTGCCTTATGGAAAAAGATCCGTCACTTGCTAAATGTACCGTAGCTTCTCTTAAAGGCTTGGTATAAGGCTCACCGGTCATGACAGGCAATATGTTATAACTGTCCACACCCGCGTTTTCATCCAGATCATCCCCGACAACAGCGGCAGCAGTCGCAAAAAGATCGGTAAGACAGATCACCTCATCACTTTTGATGCCCGGCGGGATACTGCCAGCCCATCTTGCAAAGAACGGCACATGATGCCCCCCTTCCCACACATCCGCTTTTCGCCCGCGAAATACATAACTGGGATTGTGTCCATATCTCAATATCGAATCTTCAACACCCCCCATATCCGTCCCGTCAAGCCGCGGCGAACCATTATCGCTGGTAAAGATAACCAGCGTATTCTCCGCCAGACCATTAGAGTCGACCGTATCCAAAATATTGCCCACAACCGCATCAAGCTGGTGAACAAAATCCCCGTAAGGACCAGCCCCGCTTGTGCCGACATGTTCTTTTGTAGGCGCGATCGGTGTATGCGGTGCAGTCAACGGAAGATAAAGAAAGAACGGCTTGCCGCTTTTTGCCCGACCGTCAATATACTTCATCGCCCTTCTCTCAAGCTCTGGCAAAACCTTAAGCAAATCCCAGTCCTCCATCATCACACCCGGCACACCATGCATCGATGTTGGCTTTGCTGTCATCGGAATACCGATGGTTCGGTCATTTTCAATATAACAATAAGGCGGATAATTCGGAGCGTCCATCCCGAAGAAATAATCAAACCCAACACTTCTCGGACCATTTTCCAAAGGCCGTGTAAAATCGATGTTCCAGCCTTTCTCCGCACCGGTATCCTCTAAGATATTACCGTCTTTATCCCGCCAATTCATACCAAGATGCCATTTCCCAATGCACGCGGTATGATAGCCATGATCCTTCAGATATTTCGGGACAGTCGCCCTGTCCTTCTCGATCAACGGCAGATCGAACGACCACAAAGCCCCGCCCGTCCGCCTTCGCCTCCATGAATATCGACCCGTCAAAACACCATACCGTGTAGGCGAACACAACGCCGCGTTCGAATGGGCATCGGTAAAAGTGATCCCCAGTTTGGCCAGCCTGTCAATATTGGGCGTCGGTATTTTCGAGTCGAGATTCAGACATGACACATCACCATACCCAAGGTCGTCAGCCATGATAAATATGATATTGGGCCGCTCTTTCGATTCCCTTCCCATCCCGAGCAATGATCCTGCCGTGAGGGTTACAGCACCCAAACCGGCCACTTTCAAAAATGTACGTCGGTTAATGGTTTTCATAAAATCCATCTCCTGCCCAAACACTTTAAGGACGAAACGAACTACATCAGAACATTCCGTTTCTATTCATACCTAAACCACGCGGTTGCCCTGCAATCACGATCTGCCCTGACACGTATCCAGTGAGCACTGAATCCTTCCGGGAACACATGTGTCTTTGTCCTGCCCGCTTTAAGTTTAAAACTCTTATAAACATGCCATCCTGTCTGATGATCGATATCAACCTCAACGGTAACCATCGTATCTTTATCCGCTGTCAGTTCCAAAGTCTTCTTATCGTAGCCCGTCATCAGATACGGATCCGACGCATCACCTGCGGTCACAGAACTATCCTTCCACGGCCCGCCCACTCCGACAGGCTTACCAAGCTTCCAGAGATCATCGATCCCTCCAAACCAAAGTCCCGCACTGCCGTCTTCTGACTTAAACACATGGCCGTCCTCTTTAGCCGTCAGATCGACACCCGACAGAACCAGCAAACCGTTCCACGTCGTAAAATCATATATCTGTTTGTTATGGCTCGAAACAGGTCGAACCTGCGACCACAGCGAAGGCTTACCAACATGATACAGCGGAACCTCATAAAAAGTCCCATGGACATTGGCAAGTATCCGTTCCGACTCGACCTCACGTTCCATCCGCATCGCACCGCATACAGGCTTATCATACAACGCACTGCCCTTCGGCAATCGCAACCGCTCACTAAGCAGATATTGCTCGGGAATATCTTTGTTACCAAGCGTCAGAATTACCGATGCCTGATCGACCGAAAACTTATGGTCAATCTTAACAAGCTCTTTAAGTTTCGCATCGGCAGCGTCTTTCTCAAAAGCAAACCCTTCCCTGGTAAATTCATAGAACCTCTCGCCCCGTATCACCCTGAGGTTGCGGTTCCGCTTTGCCGGATAGATCAACGATGCAGAAACATTCGCTTTCCTGTCTATATCAGCAAGCCCGGCAAAGAGTTTCCTGCCTTTTTTAGGATTATGGTACCTGTCATCCGTCAAATGAAAGTACACAGTAGCCGTACAATCCTTGTCAACCTTAACGCGTATCCAGCACGGATCGAAATCTTCGTCAAAGATATAATAAGCATATTGACCGTCGCCAACCTTCAGCGTTTTGTATGTTTTCCAATCGCCGCTTCCGTACCTGTCGACTTCAAAAGTGAAAGCGACCTGTCCGGCCCCCGAAGCCTTCAGATGAACAACGCGGCGTTTGAAACCTTTCACCAGAAACGGATCGGAAGGCACATTAGCTTTTATGCTGTCGTTCACCCACGGCCCGCCGAAACCGCTTGCAGGTCCCCACTCCTTAAGATTGTCGTAACTGCCGAACCATAGATTCGATTGAGGCTGACCAGCCATAGGATTGCCCTGTATGCTCGTTTCATCGGTTGCGATAACCAGCTTTTCGTTCCAGTCGCAAAAGTCCGGGATGTATCGCAGATGACTTGCGACCGGGCTGATGCCCGACGTATCCGCCTTTGAAAATCCCGGCGAAAAATCAAAGAACATTCCATGCATATCCATCATCCACCGACCGCCGGTGATCTCGCGAATCCGCGGCCACTCGGTAAACCATCCATGAACGGCATCGTTATTGAACGTTGCTTTCGGCAGCAGATAAGTATACCAATCGCCCCCTTCAAGGAGCTTCAGCCTCAATGACCGCTTATCCCATCCTATCGCCCACAGCCGATCGTTCGCTTCATCATTACCATATATCCCGCCCGGCCCGGTCACATCCGTAAACTATCTCCGCTCGACGATTGACCAGTTAGTGCCGTCCCACTGAGCAAGAACGCCTGCGTTTTCAGGACTTTCAGGAACATCCTGAACTTTATAATCAGCCTTTTCGCTGCCAACCTTAAGCCCCCCGTTGTTAGCAACAACCAACCTGCCCTGCGATGTATAAGCCCCCTTACCATGCCATCCCGGCACAGGCTTATGGAATAGCTTTTTCACCGCAAGCGTACGCACGTTGGCCTCATAGACCATCCCCTCCATGTCGTAATAATAAACCATATTCGCAGGATCCGTCAGGTGCCTTGCGATTGCCGTAAGACGGCCCGGCATAACATCAGGCCCGATCACACGGACATTGCCCTTGGCATCGATCACATAAGGGCCGATCAACAACTGATTCGACTCCCTGTGCACCATACGACCCGCTGGCGTTCCGCCCACACTTTCCGGGTGAATCGTCAGATTCATATCCGCATCTACCGAATGGAGTTTGTGCTCGCTGCCGTGAGGCTTGTGCGGCGCGTAGGTTATCATCCAAAGCTTACCAGCCCACGGCACAACAGCACCGATCCCGCATTCCTCATGGCCTGCAACCTTATGTGCGCCGTTTTGACTGTAAACACCATAAACCGTAAGGTCGGGATATACACCGCTGATCGACAGCTTCTCGGGCTGGCCCGGATCAAATGACATTCCAGCAGCCATTCCGACAGCCATAACCACAATAACAAAACTCTGTACCATCATTCGTATCTTCATAACTGACCTTCCTGAATGAACACTCCCAAATCAATCGCAAACAACAGTACGCTTTTATAGCATGATTTCACCTTCAATTTCAATCATTATCAAACAAAACTTGCATAATTTGCAATTTGCTGGTACTATAATGCAGGAGTTAATCAAACTGGAAGATTGTGAATGAATAAGAAAAAAACAGGTTTTACACTTATCGAATTGCTGGTCGTCATATCGATCATCGCACTGCTGCTTGCCATACTCCTGCCTGCTCTGGGCAAGGCTAAAGAAAAAGCACGCGAGCTGGTCTGCAAAACACACCTGCGGTCAATCGGGCTGGGCCTGCTGCTATACCTGGAAGACAACAACGGCAGAGCATTTAACGCAAATGCATCCAACAGCTTCTTCTGGAAGGACGCAAACGGAAAGTACCTTACCCCCAACATTGGCAATCCATACTGGGGACTTGCCTATAAGGACTACATCGACGACCCGGACATTTTCGCGTGCCCAAGTTTTCTGCGGGTATCACAACTGATCTATTCAGTCGACCCGGAACTGATCCGACAAGCCGCTTTTGGCCTCAACTCAAACTTAAACGGTAGAAAGGTCAGCGAAATACGTTCACATTCAAAGTTCATCGTAGCACACGACCACGTCGAACCAAAGATGGACGGCGGCACCACTGACATGTTCTACAACAGCGGACCGGGCACAAACAACCTCACACAATACCGCCGGGGAGGCAGCAGATCAAAGTTCTACACCGGAATATTCCGACACAGCATCAACTCAAGCGACCCATTCGAGACACGCGAAAAAGCAAACATACTATGGCTCGATGGCCATGTAGAAACCTTTAAAGAAACAACTGGCGACAACATCAAAAAAATCTGGTACAAAGGGAAATAAAAACAGTTCTCCATTATACACGTATACTCGCACCAAAAATAAAACACACAAACACACGTGCATCAATTATTTAGATAACAGTTTACGCACTAATTAATCAACATTACAAAAGACATAAAAGCTGAGTACAGTGAAAGAGATTATGCAGCCAAAGGGAATTAGAAAGACATTATGCATTATTATCGTACTGCCTTTGATGGCATGGATACTGGAGCAACTATACCACTTTCCGAAAGTCTTGGAAGTTCTTTTTGGAATAGACAAGGTTGGTGCGATAGGGTATGCTTATTGTTCACTTGCAGGTTTGATACTGGCTGTAATTTTTACTTGTATATTTGGCTTGTTTGCCCTGCGGAAAATAAAGTTGAGAGGCGATAGAGTCAAAGTAATAATGATCCTAGTATTTTGGGCCTTAACTCTTTTGCTGTATTTGTATTGTATATTTTTTGTGG
>DAOWHR010000416.1 GCA_030641315.1 Anaerohalosphaeraceae bacterium
TCTGTCGCATAATTTAATAAACCAGCCGATGGCGTATAGCTCATTACACTGCCGGTATCAAATCCGGAAATGATCTCGTCACATGCGGAAGTGGTCCCGATATTGATGTCAAAAGTCGGGCCGGTCCCATTAAGCACATTCCACTCGAGATCCTCGGCAGGGTCAACATATGGGGCGTTTACGCCGGGCACAGGACTAACCGCAATGGGATCGGTGGAAGACATGTCTTCTACCACAATATTATCGATCAGCATCCGCCCGGCCGAAGTGAGCGGACAATAAAATTGCAACCACAATGGATCGCCAACTGTATAGCCGGTGCCCGTTGACAATGTTATCGTCTGCTCTGATGTTGCCAGAGCTGTGCCGGAAAATGGGGCAATTTCACCCGATGTTTCAATCAGGCTTGCCCCGACTATCCCAACCAGGGGATTCGACGAGTTACCAAAGTCAGCAACATAAAACTGAGTATTCAAGTCTGCCGCCAATGCCGGATTACCGCCAACCAAAAGACCAACCACTACAGGGGATGGCCCCTTATCGGAGCGAGCACCCATAAGGAAGCTGATTTCAATATCCATGTTTGCATCATAGGTGCCGACCTGCTGATACATCCATCTTCGCTGGCCGAATTCGGACCAGTTGTCCCCATAAGGGGTTTCCGGATGGCTCGCTGCGCCATCGTCGGCAGTGTAGGTATATCCAATACCATCGAACCAAACATTGATGTCATTGCTGTTCGTCCCGGCAGCCAGCACCGGATCTTCAAAGCTAGGATTGACAAGCGCAGGTGAATTCAAACCTGCCTGAACACTTGCAATACCCATAGCAAAAAGAATGATTACAAAATAAACTACAGATCGATCTGTTTGCCAAATTTTCCCTGGATAATTCATAATGGACCCAAAAAATAAAAACTTTATTTAAACCGACAGTAACACCGAAAGAGCATATAGCATGTTATCCTTTGTTCCCCTCACACCCCATATGCCAGCATGGCCGAAACCAGACATTATCTTATAAAACCGGGAAGGGCATTACCTGATACCCTTCCCGGTTGAAATTCTATAATAAGACTATACTACCTTAGATCAGCCAGACAATCCGGAACCAATCTGCAGTTGAGCCAATCAGAAGCAAACGCCGCGAAATCATAGATGTTGACTACGCAGTCAGGCTCACCGTCCGGGCCTGTAATATCAAACATTTCAAGCCCGACCTGGTCAATACAGAGGGTCTCATCTGTAATATCATGATAATAGTACGCGATATCTACAGGATCGATCGCATAGCTCCATATACGGATGTCATCTACAACGCCCAGATAAAAACCTGTCCCGTTGGCTCTTGCCGCACCTATTACCAACTGATCTGCATGAAGCCCAATCTCGTTAGTATTCTGGCCGCTGTCAACTAAAATTCCATCGACATACAGTTTTACATTTTCGCCGTCATACTGAGCGGTTACCATATGCCATTCGTCATCAATGACCGAATCCCCGCCACTGAGGGCACCAGTAGAACTGCCTTCAAGTGTAAAGCCGGCACTTCCCGTGGCCCGCAGCATCCAGCCGGTATCTGATTCTACAGCCCGTTTGGAAATAATCGTAGAATAAGCTCTTCCCGGGGTCTTAACCCATGCGTTAACAGTCAGACCTTTGTTGTAGAAATTAAAAGCTTCTTCGCTGCCGGGAATTGTGATCCAAAAACCGTTACCTGTTATTTCAAATCCCTGACCGATAACACCACCCGTATAGTACGGGCTGTCATCCGGGTCATCATTAAATTCATTCGGATCCTTCAGCAAACCTGTCCAGCCGCCGATACCATCGGTAAGATCGCCTTCAAAATCCCAGTATGCAACCAGACGCTCAGTCATCAACATTGCGTCTGTTGTTTCATCAACATCGCCTTTGCCGTTGTCAACAACACATGAGTACAAGCCTTCGTCTGCGAGCGTAACACCACTAACAGTCAAAGTCGCAGTAGCCGACCCAGATATATTCCCGACATCGGAAAGAGGTGAGCCGTCCTTTTGCCATGCGTAATTAACTATATTCAAGCCTGCCAAGGTAAACGTCGCCTCTGCTGTGCCATCGCCTGAAACAACTACGCCCTCCGGCTGAACATCGATCTGTGGGATTTCAGGTGCGGTTGTGAAAGTCCAGGCATTGCCTGTAATAGTTTCTGCACCATCATCGACAACATCAACACGCCAATAGTACTGCGTATTATACGGCATCGTTCCCAAACCAGTGTAAGGCGAAGTCGCTGGGTCAACAACAGTCGTTCCGGCATCGCTGAAATTCGGATCGCCTTGTCTGTGATAAAGGACATAATGGTCAACCACGCCAATTGGAGGAGCGTTCCATTTAAGCTCAGAATCAATCTCAGCCCGAGGTTCGTTGTTAGCCGGCCCGTCAAGAACAGCCGCTGTAGGAAGTTGTACAATAATATTGTCAACGAGCAGCCGGCCCTTTGCGGTGAGCGGACAATAAATCTGCAACCACAATGGATCGCCAACTGTATAGCCGGTGCCGGTCGACAGCGTTATCGACTGTTCAGATGTTGCCAGCTCCTGAACGGAAAATGGAGCAATTTCATCGGATGACGAGGCCATTGTTGCACCAACCGTTCCAACCAGGGGATTCGTCGAAGTGGCAATGTCCGCGACATAGAACTGAGCGTTCAAGTCTGCCGCCAATTCCGGATCGCCGCCAACAAAAAGACCGATCATCACAGGTGATGGGGGCTTATCGGAACGCGCACCCATAATGAAGCTGATGATAAGATCCGTTTCTCCATCGTAGGTGCCGATCTGCTGATACATCCATCTTCGCTGGCCAAATTCGGACCAGTTATCGCCGTAAGGTGTTTCCGGATGTGACGCATTCGCATCATCCTGCGTGTAGGTATAGCCGACACCATCGAACCAATCATTGATGTCATTGCTATTCGCCGCGTCAGCCAACTCCGGATCCTCGAAACTCGGATTGACAAGTACAGGCGAGTTCAGTCCGGCCTGAACGCATGCCGCCATCGCCAACAACACTACCACACATAAAATTTTCTTCATGATACCGTCCTTTCAAAAAAACTCTTCTCATATCAATTTGTTCGGCTACTTTTACGCCTGAGATTAGCTTCTGTTACGCAGTATTATGTCGTCAAAACAACACCCATAATAAAAGCTAATATCAGGCTGATAGCACTTGCACACAGCCTGAATGCTAGTTATAAAAACCGGAACGGCCTTTCAGCCGTTCCGGAAAGTCATTAACTTATTTACGTCTGCGACGAAGCGCAACGATCGAACCAAGTCCCAACAAAGCCATACTAACAGGCTCTGGAACTACAAATGAAGAAGAAAAATTATCCGCAGCAGGAACACCGTGGTCCACCCTGCTCTTAAAGGATATCACTGCATCGGTTGCCCCGCGCAGGGCCGCGTGGGTAATCGTCTTGCCAACCTGCGAGATCAGCAACGGAGTGGCTAATCCATCCGTTCCCAGATCATAGGCGCTGTAACTATAAGTAATCTGATCAGTACCCACGGCCGTATAAACAGCTTCCACACGATACCAGTGGCCATCAATAATACCAGCGTCGAGATCACCGGTATTCGTCTCGCCATACCAGACAAACTCCGGGGTATCGTTGCTTGGGTTATAGTTGATACGAGCACGCAACCCACCACCAATTTTGCCGCCCACTGTCGGCGCTACGCCGACACTGACTGCCTGATTAGCACTTACAAGCAATGCTGCAGTACGGTCAAACTGGACATCCCAGGAATGCGTAAGCACCGCGCCTGCAACCGTCAGATCAAAGGTCTCCGGCGTGTACCGTATCTCAGCGGGATTATTGGCAGTCGTCAAACCGCCACCCGCGTCCGTACCCACCGTAGCACCCCAGGTATACCCTGAAGCAGCCCATGTCCCGGGAGACCTATTAAAACTCCAATCGCCATCAGCCGGAACCGTACTAAAATCGTCGAACCCGGCAAAAGCAAACCCACTTACAGCCACCACCATTAGTAAAACACACATCTTTTTCATCATTCTTGCCTCCGAAGAAAAAATTGCCCCGTCTTCTTTTCATTAAAAAGCTGCATTTGCCCGACAGGACTATGGACAAAACAAGCCTCTCTTACTCATCATCATTACTTCTAAAACAAAAAAAATTACTTCTTCGCAACTCCCACGTCAGAGCTGCAATACATTACCAATTAAATTCAAAGCAACATTCACCCAAAACACCGCTTTTTTTTCAAGCGAAACTCCACTAATCCTTTATTATTTCCACACGGACGGAATATACGATTCAGCGTAGCCGGTTACCGCCTGCTGTCTAATCGTATCTTTTGATTTATTTCTTCGAACACTGCCGTCGACATATCCGGCATTTAAAGTTATTTCATTCAAAGTGTTATCAGATTGAATATCAGTGTTTTTGCCTGGCATAACGTAGTACTGAAACCAATCGACTCCCTTGCTGCCGCCTTTAAATTTATGGTTGCTGGCCCAATGATGAGGCACACCCTGAAGGTTACCTGTGTAAAAAAAAGAATCAGAGATCAGCAGTGTATTTCTGGATTGCTTGCTTGGACCTATAAAGGGCTTGCCATGTTTATTATTTGAATTTTCAGATCTCTTGCTCGATTTATTGTATGCGTTGTAATTCCAAAACATCAGATAGGAACAGGGCAGCGATGTGCCGGGAAGTTCATGATAACCTCGCTGATACAAGTCTTGATACGTGTATATGGTGCTGCCGACAGTGTACTCATCGGTCCGTTTAAAACCAGTGCTGGGGCAATTGAACACCTGAACATCTTTAATATATAAACCAAGGTAATCATACTGAGCTACGTCACCGGCACCCTTTCTTCTGTACAAAACATTTGCCCTTGCGTTCTGCGTTGAAGGCGGTGGATAAGTGTTGCTGTTATCTGCCGAATAAATAGAAACACCAATAATTACTTGATGCATGTTGCTCGAACAGACGACCAGCCTGGCCTTTTCCTTAACCATGCCTAACGCGGGCATCAGTATCGCCAGCAGCAACGCGATGATCGAGATCACAACCAGCAACTCAATTAATGTAAAAGCCTTTATTCTTCTACTCATAAGACACTCCCTTATATTATTAATTACTTGCTGAAAGGTACAGCGACCTTATCTCCCCAGCAGACAACAGTCTACCAAATTCAACGATATCGGCAATTGCCCCGTTGAATGATTTGCTGCCGGTAATCTCACCTTTTTCCGAAAAAGCACCGTCATACAATTGGCCAATCAAACGAGCCGCATAGAAATTGTTGTATTTTTTGATAGAGACCGTCTCGCCATCAGCTATGCCGTTGACAAATAACTGGGCGTCACCTTTCTTATCGATCGTTACAGCAAGATGATACCATTGACCCGCTTGAGCGACAGTATCAGTCTCCAGCGTAAACAACGCTTTAGACTTCCTTTTGCTCCAGTACACATAATTGAAATGACCGTCTTCTGTTATACCCACCGCACGAAGAAAATGCCCTGAATCATTTGATCGGACAGAGATGATCTGATTGCCGACAGTGTCAGGACGAACCCAAAGCATAAACGTATACTTAATCTCCCTGGGGCCTTTATTTTCAGGCCATCTCTCTCCCACTAGCGGAATGAACATATAGCTGTCATCACCATTAAACTTAACCGCACTGCAAACATCGCTATGGCCGGGAAAAGGTCCCTCGACCAGATCGGCAACTCCTTCATATTTGACCGTAACGATCGATTCATCGACCAGATTGCTAAGGCTCTGGGCGGCTCCATGTCTTATTCGCCAATAAGATATGGGTTGCTTCTTTTTCACAGCGATCTCATAAGCGGTTGGGACATAAGAAGCAAAAGAGCTTCTTTGGAGGGGAATCTTCACGATATCCTTACCTTCAACTACGCTGGCCTGACCGGCCTTTAGCCGTGTGCCATTCGTTCCAGTCGCAGTCTCTGACATTACCGAAAGTTCTACTTCTCCCCTAAAAACATGGGTCTCGGTCCTGCCAAATTTGTCAATTGAAACTCCAAATTCCGTACCGAAGTCCACAATACTTGCAGAGTTGGTTTGAACCGTAAAGCCCTCGGCTCCTTTGGGAACTTTCGCGTAAACACGGCCGCTATTGAGCTTCAGCAGATCTACGGTCTTAAGTTCTATCTCAGCAGGAGCCTGTAAAACAACTTTGACACCATTATCTAGTGTTATCTCAGCGAAGCCCTTTGAAAGAGTCATTTCGCCCTGCCTGACTACGTCCCATCTAGCCGGTATTTGTTCGTGGTTGATCCATTCAGCATTAATTGAATCTGTCAGAGTGCCAACAATCGGACGGACAGGTGTAAACAAAACAACTGCAATAAGTAACAGAATTGCAGCCGCTGAAAGTGTTAGTGTATAGATAGAGAATCTGGATATTTGACGCTTTTGTCTGACAGTTTTTATTATTTGTTCCTCACCGGACTTCTCAGTTGGTTTTTCAATTTCAATCGCCAAAGCAGCTTTTTCCTCTTGAGCTAATTCAAGCCATAGATCTTGATTGAGAAAAGGATTGCCCTCTGCGTCTTCCCGAACCGCAGGGAATTTATCTATTGCTCCAAGAGAAGTATTCAGTGCCATAAATCTTAAATAATACTGCCTGAAAGATGAGTCTTCCTGCAATTGTCTGTCAAAATCGGAAAATTGTTCATCGCTCAACTGCCCGTCAAGAGCCAGAAGAATCAATTCGCTGTTTTTTAAGAACTGCTTATCATTGCTCATAGCGGACCCTCCTGATGGAGATGCCTGCTTATGCATCGGAGCAATATATTATGAACTCGGCTTAAATTACGATAAATACTTTGAACGGACCGACCGAAACGTAAAGAAATGCTCTTGACATTCTGATCCATCTCATATCTCAATTGAATCAGCTTGTAATCTTTTGCGTCCAATTTTCCGATACATTTCTTAACAGCTTCTAAATTTGAATCGAAATCAGGCCCCTTTGTTGATGACTCTTTATCTAAAAACCGAACAGTTTCATTGCTGAGTCTCTGCTGGTCCCTCTTTTTCTCCTTGTAGTATTCATATATTTTATACCTGGTAATGGTTAATGCCCAGGCTACAAAATCCGTATTCGGCGTATAATCTGAATATTTCCTCAACAGAACATTCACAACCTCCTGCATGACATCTTCAGCATCCGCATAGTTGGGAATAAGCGTCACAATGTACGAGAAAATGCGTTTTTGATTTGGCATCAATAATTTCAAAAAACTCTCAGTTTCTCTGTTATTCATTAGAAAAGCCTCTTGTACATACTGATAACGATTGAAATTTCCCATTTCTGCGCAGCCAGACAACACTGCGACTGTTAAGTTGCGACATTATTCGCGGAAATCCGCTACCCTGAAAGGTATGCAGTGATATTCCTTTATAGTAAATGGGCAACTCTCTCAATATATTAAACAATAAAATAAAAAAAACATAGCCTTTCTTTTTAGCTTTATTTCAGCATATTCATGCTTGACAAGTGCAAAGCCGTCAGTATATTCAATCCGACTTTCCCCTAAATGGATATTATCGTCAAAGATCGCTATTGAGAGGCTGAATGACCTGCAAATTAAACATCAAATTAGCAGTAATCTTATTGGCAATATTAATGCTCCCATCCGGTTGCTGTTCTATATGTTCCCGAAAGCACCCTAAGGAAATTGCCGTCACGGCTCCGTCTCAAGAACTTGTCAGCAAGTTTGGTCTGTCTGACTTCTATAGAAAAAGTGTGATGTATCGGGCAATGCCCATTATTAGTTCGGAAAAGGTGAATGACTATGCCCTGAAGGAGGCATACTATATAATTGATAAAATGGCATCGAATATGCCGGAGGTCATCGATACCATATCCGAAAACAAAGTGAGGTGTGTGGTTATGGCCTGTGACGAAATGACCACAGATATACCGGAACACAGCGATTTGAAACCAAAAAATCTCTGGGACAGGAAAACACGGGGAGTAGGAGCAACCACCCATCGCCCAGCGGTAAGTTGTGGAGAAGAAAATCTGCTATGCTACCGAGATGATCCGTATATTGACGAAAATATTCTTATTCATGAATTTGCCCACGTAATCCACATGATGGGTATCAATTATATGGACGATACGTTCGACCAGAGGCTCAAGAAAGTATACCAGCAGGCAATAGATAAAGGATTATGGAAAGGAACATATGCCATCAGCAACCATATAGAGTATTTCGCCGAGGGCACTCAATCCTGGTTCGACAATAACCGCCAAAACGACAAAGAACATAACCATGTTAATACGCGGAAGGAATTGATCGCCTACGATCCGGGCTTGGCGAAGATTCTGCGAGAGGTCTACGGCGACAACGACTGGAGTTACCACAAACCGATGGAACGCTCCGAAAGCGAAAGACATCACTTAAAAGGTTTTGATCCAAAAAATTCACCAAAGTTTGTCTGGCCGGAAGAACTCGATGAATGGTATAAGAAATACATGGAGCACAAAAAATGAAAAGACGAGATTTCCTAAAATCATCTGGCATTGTTTGTGCAGGCTTAATCTTGCCAAGTGTGATTAAGGCTGATTCTGCTAACGCAAACGACAGACCCAACGTCCTGTTTGTCGCTGTTGACGACCTTCGGCCGGAACTGGGTTGTTATGGCAATAAATTCATAAAAACACCTTCGATAGATCAGCTTGCCCGAAATGGTGTTGTTTTTAACCATGCTTACTGTCAACTAGCGGTGTGTAATCCTTCAAGAGCAAGCCTTCTTACCGGTATGCGGCCTGACACGGCAAGAGTTTGGGATTTGAGGGTTCATTTTCGGGAGAACGTTCCGGATGTGGTAACGCTGCCCCAGCATTTCAAAGAAAACGGTTATCATGCTGTGGGTATTGGCAAAATATATCATGGAGTAAACGGACACATGGAGGACCCGCTAACCTGGTCGGTCCCAAAGATGCAGCCAAAGGTTAATATATCCTGGGACAAATGGGAATGGCCTGATGAAATAGTACAGCAAAGAAAGGATCTTAAGGCCAAACTCATGGCAGAAGGCAGGACGCAGCAGCAGGTCGATAGGATCCGCGCCACTGCTACTGCATGTGAGGATGTATTGGATAACGAAAGATACGATGGTGCACAGACCGATGCAGCTATCGAGAAACTGGCACGACTCAAAGATCGATCAGCTCCATTCTTCCTGGCAGTAGGCTACATTCGTCCACACCTGCCTTTTAATCCGCCCAAAAAATACTGGGATATGTATGACCGCGAAACTATCCCCCTGGCAGCAAACGATTTTATGCCCAAAGACGCTCCCCCCGTCGCCATGAACACGATGTACGAACTGAGAGACTATATGGATTTTCTCGGTACCCCCGCCCCCAATGAAGGTGAGCTTACAGAGCAGCAGCAACGCCTTCTTAAACATGGCTATTATGCCTGCGTCAGTTTCATAGATGCCCAGGTTGGACGGCTCATGGATGCATTGGATAAATTGGGTTTGAGTGACAATACGATTGTTGTTCTCTGGGGAGATCACGGTTGGAAACTTGGTGAGCATCGCAGTTGGTGTAAGCAGACCAACTATGAGATTGACACCCGGGTTCCTTTGATCGTATCAGCACCACAAGCAAAGAGTAAAGGCACAAAGTGTGATGCTCTGGTTGAGTTTATTGATATATATCCGACATTGTGTGAATTGGCTGATCTTAAGAAACCCAGCCATTTAGAGGGTTTGAGTTTTAAGCCTTTGCTGGATGATCCAACTTTAGTATGGAAGCAAGGGGCATTCAGTCAATTCCTGCGCAGACACCAGGGCGTCCAGTATATGGGCCATAGTATCCGTACCTGCCGTTATCGTTTTGTGGAATGGCGAGATTGTCACACCGGGAAAATACATGCCGTGGAACTTTATGATCACAATAACGACCCGCAGGAAAATTACAATATCGCTAATAAGGATCAAAACAAGGCCATCGTAACCAAACTGGCCAAACAGTTGAGGCAAACCTGTCCAGCCATGCCGCCCGGCACGGTAATTCCGCAAAAACGATCTGCAAAATCAGACAAGCCTGTGTCGATTAAGATCATAAATAAATTTGATGAGCCAGCTACGGTTTACTGGCTTGGCTTCTATGGAGAACGTCACACAGTTTGTTCATTAAAACCCGGACAGAAATATACCCTCAAAACTTCCATTGGCCACTTGTACAAGGTAGTTAGTCAAAGTGGCAAGAGCACTATGCTTTTAAAAATAAAGGACGATCAGCAGCAACCGGTCGTTATTAAATAGTCAGCGAATAAGGTGTGAACATAAATTACAGGAGCAAGTATTGATGAAAGATCAAATGATATATCGCAGAACGTTTCTTAAAACCGTAGGTTTAGGGTTTGTATCACTTTCTACAGGATGCTTTAGTGAGATCAGGACGAAAACCAAAAAACATCCCAACATAGTTTTTATGATCGCCGATGACTGGTCATGGCCTCATGCGAGTATACTGGGTGACACGGTTGTTAAGACTCCCGTGTTTGATCGAATTGCCAAAGAAGGTGTTTTGTTTCAAAATGCCTATACGGTTGCTCCTTCCTGCACACCTTCGCGAGGTGCGGTTTTAACCGGACAATATCATTGGAGGCTCCAGGGCGCGGCGAATCTGTGGGGTTCGTTACCCCGGGAAGTCCCGCTTTACACTGACATGCTGAAAACAGCTGGTTATCATGTTGGTCACATGGCGAAAGACTACTTCCCGACAAAAAATCTTTACCATAAAAAAACTAAACCCTGCCACAAAAAGTATCCCTCTTTTGCTGAATTTATGAAAGACAGAAAACAAGGCGAACCGATAGCTTTCTGGCTGGGAGGCCTTGATCCACACCGTCCTTATGATACAGGTGCCGGGGTCAGATCAGGAATGGATGCGGATAAGGTAAAAGTTCCTGCCTGTATGCCGGATGTTGCCGAAGTCCGTTCCGATATATGTGATTATTACTGGGAGGTCCAGCGTTATGACCGCCAATGCGGCGAGGTTATGCAGCATCTGGAAAATATCGGGGAATTGGATAATACTCTAATAATTATGACTTCCGATAATGGCATGCCGTTCCCAAACTGTAAAGCCACCCTATATGACATGGGAACTCACATGCCTTTGGCGATTCGTTGGGGGAAAAATATCAAATCCGGCAGAGTTGTGCATGACTTTGTGGACCTTTGTGACATTGCACCAACCATACTCGAAGCCGTTGGCCTGGAGACCCCCAAAGTTATGACGGGCAGATCGTTGATGAATATCCTTCGGTCATCCAAAGATGGTGTTGTAGAAAAGAATCGCAATTATGTTCTGGGCGGATTAGAAACACATTGTTTCCCAAATCCTCGCAGATCGATCCGCACAAAAGACTACCTCTATATCCGCAACTACTATGAAGGTCAGTGGCCGATCGGAGAAGGGGATTACGATTATGATATAGATCCCGGGCCATCAAAAACATATATGATGAATCATAAAGAAGATCCCGATGTGAAAAAACTCTATAAGCTGGCATTTCTGGCACACCCCAAGCAGGAGCTTTTTGATCTTAAGAAAGATCCGGATCAACTGAATAATGTCGCGTATGATAAAGGATATGCCAAAATTTGCCGTCAGATGGATGAAATGCTTACAGAAAAATTGAAAGCAAGCGATGATCCCCGTATGTTTGGCAAAGGGAATTTATTCAAAGAATACAAGTGGCAATGAGCTTTACAACTGATCAAATTGAGTATCTAGTACTTTGTCCGCTGTAAATTTCTGGACTCAGCGCCATCTCAATTAGTCAGCCGCAAGGCCGTCGAAGCAGACAATGTTGAAGCATTGTCGATGCAGACGAACGCAGCGGATGGCTGATTGCAGCAAGCTGAGCCTGATATTTATCACGGACACAGTACTAGGATTCAAGATCAGCAAAACATCTGTCAAAAATATTCTCATCGATAACAACCCTGCTTTACGAATCTCTTTCGGCAGCTTTGCTTTTCTCAATAAATCTGTGAAGGCTTACAATTTTTCTTTATAGCTGTGTACAATGTCCATTTCTGTCAACACACCAGTTGGATTTCCTTTATCATCAGTAACAACAACTTTATATTCGTGGCTTCTTTTCATTTCTTTCATAATCGTCGAAATCGGAGTGTCGCAACTGAGGTTGATCACCGGCATCAGGTTGACTTTGTCAAGCGTGCTTTCAAGTGATACCTGTTCCGCTAAAAGATTTACAATTACTTCCGCGGTCAACATTCCTAGAGGCTTGTTATCTTTGGACAGAACAATAATTGAGTGTATGTGTTCTTCATCCAGAAGTTTAATTGCATCATGTAAAGATGCGTTGTCGTGGAGGGCGAAAATGCCGACTTCCATAATGTCCCTTGCTTTTTCTTCAGGCGCATTTCCGAATATCCTGCCGGTGAATTTTACGTACCACGCGGCAGACTGGACCTGAATAATATAGGCCAGGGCAATGATCAAAGCGATGTCTGATCCCTGTTTTCCAAAAACTGTCATTGCGATCGCAAGCGCAATTGACAGGTTACGCATGACAGTGCCGTAAACTAAAGCAATCCCATCCTCTCTGCTGAAGAATAACTTTCCAATTATCGTACTCAGGACAAAGTTTAAACTATAAAGTATCAGCAATGGGATCAAGGCATCTAAAAGCAAAGTAGGTTGTGAGATAATTGTTTTAGATTTCAACGCCATTGCGACAAACACAATACCCAATACCCCTATGGTGGAGATTGGAGGGAATTTCTTTTTGATGTCTTTATGGTATTTTGCTTCGCCATATTTCCAGATGATAAACCGTTGAGTTCCATAGCCGGCAATCATTGGGAGAAAAACGATCAGCACGATTTGCTTGAATACATTTAAGAGAGGAATTTCAACAACAGTTCCCATTAACCACTTAGCATAGAGAGGCGTTGCTAAAGAACCGATAATAAGCCCTATAACAGTCATCTTAATGGCAGCATTGATATTTCCCTTGGCAAATCCCGTCCACGATATCGTCATCCCGCTTGTCGGGAGAAGTGCAGCCAGAAGTAACCCAAGAGCAATGAGTGGTTTATCAGGGAAGAATATTTTTCCTATCCCAAAGGCAACAAACGGGATGATAGCAAAATTAATAAATTGCGTGACAAGCAGAACTTTAGTGCCGCCCCGGGAAAATACTTTTTTGATCTGAAGATTTACCATCATTGGATAAACCATCAAAAATGTCAAAGGCATAATAACGCTCTTCAAATATGACGGGGAATTATAATAACCATAAACAATTCCCAATACCATACAGACAGGAATATTATATACTAGATATTTTTGTAAAAATGATATTTTGTTCCACATACGGATGTTCCTGATAATTTCTCATAACTTTAAGTTTACTTGAAAAGATGCTAAACCTTTTGATAGTTTAATGTATCTTAAGATCATGCGTCCACTTAATCATGGTTTCAGTCATAATAGGGTTAGGCGCCTCAAGAAAGGAAATAACAAAATGCGTCTCTGTTTCGCACAGCCCAATTGTCCTTGGCCGGACTGACAGAATTTTGGGGTCAAGAAGTTTTTTACCAAAACATAACAAGACTATCTTTGCACCAATAATAGTTTTTTCAATAGTTGCATCGTCAAGAGTTGTAGTGTGTTCATAGTGATCAAATGTACAAATATATTTCGCAACAGGATTTTTTTCGATTTTATCGTTGTAATATTTGCAAAGGTCATCCAGCGTCTCAATGGAGATTTCATTTTTAGAAAATTCTTGTACAAATATTGGATACTTTTCTTGTAATTGACATTTCTCCATTCAATTTTTCCTTTTGTTATTCATTACTATTGTATTTATACTGATCGCGATTGAAATTTCCCGTTTCTGCGCGGCCAACTACCGCGCGGCCGTAAGTTACGAATTTGCTCGCGGAATTTTACTACCCTCAAGGGTATAGATATTTTCAGGCTTTACGATAAACCATGCTGTAGGCAGCTGGCAGGAACAGTAAAGTCAGCAAAAGCGAGTAGAGTAAACCTCCCATCACGGCAATGGCCATCGTTACAAGCATATCGCCGCCCTCGCCAAGATTCATCGCCAGAGGAACCAATCCCAACACGGTAGTTAACTGTGTCATCAGGATCGGACGAACACGGATCGGAGCTGCTTTACGAATGGCTTCCAGTGGAGGCATACCTTTGCGGCGGTACTAGGCATAACCTTTTATTCTTTAGTTATTCCCAGAGGATTGTTGATTAAAGAACCTTATCGCATCAA
>DAOWHR010000201.1 GCA_030641315.1 Anaerohalosphaeraceae bacterium
CACACCGCCTGGGAACGTTAATTTACCTTTGGCTTCGATCTTATGTCTCCTTCAAATGTGCAGGACTTTTTTCGTTTTTCCATGCGTACATTTATTGCTCTTAATACCAACACAAATACAAAAGCAGCACCGAAAGCCAGGACAAAGTTGACCAATGTCCGGATATTGGGGCTGCTTATGATATCCGAAAATATATTCTGGAACAGGGCAAGAGCGATGATGAAGACTATTATGGGCATCAGAAAGACCGCGAATGCCTTGACTGCGACAGACGGTCCCTTTGCTTTACCCAATTGTTCATACATTGCCTTGCATGAATGTGTATTGGGGCAATGCGAACAAAATTCATCCTGACTCATTTTTTATTCCACCTTATTCAAAGAAAAGCTTATAATAGATATAAGCTGGACTTGCAAGTAATTTTTTATATAGACTTATCGTTTGCGGGAGACAAATTATGACCAGAACGGCTTTTACAGTACTAATATTGTCGGTTATTTTGTTCACGGGGTGCTCGATCAACCCTGTAACCGGTAAAACTCAACTTACGTTGATGACACAGCCTCAGGCAGTCGATATTGGCTTAAAATACGCTCCTGAGCTTGAAAAAGAGCTGGCTGGCCCCATCGAGGACCCTGCGTTACAGGCGTATGTGACTTCGGTCGGCAATAAGATCGCCGCGATCAGCCATAAGCCTGAGATGGGGTATCACTTTATCGCGGTGAACGACGATTCGGTCAACGCGATGGCGCTGCCTGACGGGCACATCTTTATCACAAAGGGAATGCTTAAGCTGATGACCAGCGAGGCCCAGCTTGCTGGAGTTTTGGCGCATGAAAGCGTTCATGTCAACGCGGAACATACTATGCAGGCAATGAGCAAACAGATCGGCATCGACCTGCTGATATCCGCGGTAACCGGTGAGGAAACTTCTGCTTTGGTTGTTACGGCTGCTCAGATGGCCGGGCAGATCACACAGCTGAAGTACAGCCGGGACAACGAATACGAAGCGGATAACTACGGAATGGAGTATATGGTAAAGGCCGGCTACCATCCCAAAGGTATGCTGAGGGTGATGGAAATACTCGAAAATCTGTCGAAGTCACGCAGCATCGAGTTTTTGGCATCACACCCAAGCCCGGCCAACCGCCTTGAATACCTCGAACAGAAGGCCCAGTCATTCAACACAACCGGACTAATAGTCGGCACCGATGCCTACGCAAAAAATGTGCTGAGCAAACTTCCTAAATAATGATTCTGTAAGATAATTTGCACAAGGAAAAATGACGGATAATTAATGCAACCGATTGGGTAGAAAAGATTGTTGTATTTGGATTTGTTTGATGAAAGGGTACCAATGGCATTTGACAGAGATGAGGTCGCTGACTTACTAGCTAAATGTCACAGGAGATGTTGTATTTGCCATCGTTTTTGTGGATTCAAGATGGAAACAGATCATATGAGGCCAGCCGGTGAAGGTGGCACAGATGATATTGACAATGCATTGCCCGTGTGTTTTGAATGTCATTCAGAGATTCATTGTTATAATACTGACCATCCTCGCGGAAGAAAATTTACAGAAAAAGAACTTCGCTTACATAAAGAGCAGTGGTTAAATATTTGCAAAAAAAATCCTGAAATCTTTAGCCAACCATTTCAGAGCTCTGATGCAGGCCCCCTGAATTCACTGATTGATGAGCTGGAATATAATATGCATGCATGCAATTGTTTAGGTTCATCACTGAGTACTTCCCAATTCGATGAAGCATTAAGAAAAGGGTCTATTTCTCTTCTTGAACCTGAAATGAAAAAAAAGATTAATTCAGCCTATTCAGAAATCAATCGTTTGAATCAATTATTTTATGCTTTAAATAATGAAAGCACGAAAGATAGGCTACAAGGATACAAAAGGGTGCAGATTGACAAAAATAAAGCAAACACAAAACAAGCAATTATAAATGCCCATAGTAGTCTACTGAGTTTTTTACAAAAGGATACCGAGGCGTCTGAATAATAGGATTCTATGCCTCAGTGAAAAGTTTTTTTCATTCTATAAAGAGCAAATACTCAATGGCAAAACAGGTCAAACGAAACGGTGTCAGGTATAATTATACGACTTGGTTTAGGAGATAAATCATGACGAGATCGGAAAGGGCGAGTCAGATTTGGGCAGTTCTTGCCTGGGCAGCAAAGAATCGTCAGACACTGACATACGGCCACCTGTCAAAACTAATCAGTGTTCCAACTGCGGGGCTCGGGCAACTTCTTGAACCAATTCAATCTTACTGTTTACAGAAAAAGATACCGCCGTTAACGATCCTTGTCGTCCAGCAGGACTCCGGGCATCCCGGCTCTGGGTTCACTGGAGCAACTTTGGACGAGTATGCCAAAGCGTACATGGATGTTTTCAAGTACGACTGGCTCAAACATGGCAACCCTCAGCCGGAAGCACTTGAGGAGGCAGTGTTGAAACAACCTTCAAACGGATGATTGATTTTTTATGTTTCAGACGATACTATGTGGCTCCTTCATGGTTTCATAAAAAAGCAGCAGAAAACTCCGGCGGCGGATATGGCTATCGCACGCAAACGAAAAAAGGAAATCCAGAAAGCACTTGGCAAGGGATAATCATGGCTAAAAAAACAAAAAAAACTCCATTGGGTTCATCTTTTGATGATTTTCTTCGTGAAGAAAATATTTACGAAGAATCAACTCTGGCGGCAACCAAACAGGTTCTGGCAATGCAGATATCGGCAGAAATGAAAAAACAGCACATTTCAAAGACCAGTATGGCTCAACAGATGCACACTTCACGCAGCGCATTAAATCGTCTGCTTGACCCTGATTGCGAATCAGTTACATTGCAGACTCTTGATAAGGCTGCTCGATGTCTAGGCAGACAACTTAAAGTTACATTGGCTTAGCTGCTTGCCGTCAACTGCTGGCGCATCAGCTTTTGGTTGATGGGCGTATTATTCCCGGCGGTTCCTGGAGACCGCTTTTTTGTTCGCTCTTGCGGAACTTTACAAATATTTTCGCCGCTTCCTTCGGGTCGTCTACGACCTTGTAAACGTTCAGGTCATCCGGCGATATATAATTGAATTTCCCCAGCATGGTCTCTTTGATCCAGTCCAGAAGTCCCTGCCAGTATTCGCTGCCCATCAGTACCACAGGGAAAGAAGCCTGCTTGAGCGTTTGAATCAGGACCAACGACTCGAAAAGTTCGTCCATCGTCCCGAAGCCGCCGGGCATAACAACAAATCCGTGTGCGTATTTCAGGAACATAACCTTGCGGCAGAAAAAATACCTGAAACGAAGCTCGACATCCTGAAATTCATTCGGCTCCTGTTCCTGCGGCAGTTCGATATTCAGACCGATGCTCTTAACGCCGGCGCAACTGGCGCCTTTGTTAGCGGCTTCCATGATCCCACCGCCGCCGCCGGTAATTATATTAAATCCGCTCTTGCCGATCTCATAGGCCGTATCGACCGCCAGCTTATAATACTTGTCATCTTTGGGTGTCCGGGCCGAACCGAATATCGATACCGCTGGCCCAACCGTAGAAAGCTCCTCGAAGCCTTCGACAAATTCCGCCATAATTCTAAACACTCGCCAGGGTTCTTCCGACGGCATGTGGTTGTTAATCATAATGATCCTTAATTTTTGCTGTTTTATCTTCGATTATTCTTCCGAACAGACATATCGCCCGGTCCGGGTACATATCTATATCGGCTCATCTCCCCGTCAGGATAACAATTTCTACCAAAGGTCGACATTATTATCCGCCGGACAATATTGGGCAACCACGCAGTTGTCGCAATCCGGCTTTCGAGCCTTATACAGCACCCCCTGCCGTGATAAACGATCAGATGACTGAACATGGTCCAGCCGCCCCACTTGCGTTTCGGGACGATCTCCATCAGATCGTACTCCAGCTTAACAGGATCGCTGTTTTCGCTCAGTCCAAGCCTTCTGCTGAGCCGGATAACATGCGTATCGCAAACGATCCCCTGGCCGCCAAACGCGTTGCCGAGTATCACATTGGCCGTCTTTCGTCCCACCCCTGCCAGCTTCAAAAGCCCTTCCATCGTATCGGGCACGGTCCCGTCAAACTCATCGGCTATAATTCGGCAGGTTTTTTTAATCGACTTTGCTTTGTTCCGATAAAACCCGCACGAATGCACATCTTCTTCGAGCTTCTCCTGATCGACATCGGCCCAGTTGGAAGCTGTTCTGTACTTCTTAAACAGCCTGGCCGTGACCGCGTTGACACGCGCGTCCGTACACTGAGCCGAAAGAATAGTCGCCACCAACAGTTCCAAAGGAGTACTAAAATCCAGCGAAACCTTCGCCTCCGGATACGCCTTCTTAAGCTTCCCAATTATCTTCGTCAGTCGCTGCTTAGCTTCCTGAGCATCGACTTTAATCTTCGTTGTCTTGGCCATCACCGTCCTTTAGTAACAATTATAATGCTTCCGCACGGGCTTGGTAACCTTCCACACACAGCTAAGATCTTTTGGAAAACTCACAAAATCCCCCGGGCCAAAAGTCACCGACTCACCGGTGTCAGGCCGATCGCTGACGGTAACTTCGCCTTCAAGAATATAACAGTCCTCGCACTGCGTGTATTCCCAGTCAAACTCACTGACATCGCCGCTCCAGATCGGCCAATCCTTATACCGGACGACATCCACTTCGCTCGGCGTGACCACAATAACATCTTTAACCGTAGGCATACTAACCTCCAAATCATTAAAAAAACACAACACATCCCCAGCAAGCCTATTTCTTTGCAGCAATTTTGCAACAATATTCCAAAAAAAAAGGACAACTAACTTTTCGTTTAGTCGTCCTTTGATCGGTTTAACCCATGCTTTTCACCGCTTGGTAAAAAGCCTCGATATTATCCGTCGGCGTATCAGGGGGCATCCCGCCGCCACAGGAATAAATGATCCCGCCCTTATCGTCCAGCGATGCGGCAAGCTCTTTTACGCTCGCCTTGACATCGTCAACCGTCCCCCTGGCGAGAACATCGCGAGGCGGAATATTACCCAGGATTGCAACCTTACCGGCCGAAAGCCGCTTAAGCTCGCTTAACGGATGCTTAAAGCTCGGATTGAAAAGATTGATGCCGATCTGAGAAAGATAAGGCGTACATACAAGCCCCTCGGCATCGTTATGGAAGAACTTTACCGTAACATCGACAGCATCGAAAGCCCGTTTCAGATAAGGCATCGCGAACTCTTTGAAATCGTCCTCACCGAGAAAACCGACAATATCATCGAGTATCAGTACACCATCAACCGTCTCAAAACTTTCGGCCTGCAGCTGTATCCAGTCCACCATAAAATCAGTGATCGTCCCAAGCAGCTTATGCGCCTTGTCCGGCTCGGTCTTCATCAAAATCAAAAACTCCGTCATCCCCATTAAAAACGAAGCAAGGTTCAACGGCCCGCGCGAAACTGCAAATCGTATGGAGTGCCCCTTGGCTTCGATCTCGGGAGCGAAGTGCTGCAATCGCTTGATAACGAACGGACACAATCCATCCGTCTTCGGATTCGGCTTGATCATTTTGTCAATATCACTATTGTCATTAATCACCTTGGCCGCATTTGGAAACTCATTCTCCGGCCAAACACACTTGCTGCCAAACGCCGAAGGCTCCGTACACATCCCGTACTCCGACCAGAAGCCGGGCAGGAACATAACGTCCGGAAACTTTTCGATAGCTTTCATATTCGCGTCAAACCAAATCCGGCCGTCCGCGAAATAATCCATTATAGATATATCGTTCCAGCCGGGCAGCCAGGGACTGTCTATAATAAAACCGACAACCGGCTCTGCCGGAGTCTTGCCATTTACAATATCAACCAGACTTTTCCATTGTTCATTAGTCATTATTTACCCAAATTCAAAAATCAGTAAGCCTTAACATCTACCTCAGCGCCGCTGCGCTCTGCCGAAACATAGGCGCTGTAGATCGTCGATATGCAGTCAGCGGCCAGCTTCGAATCGCTCTCAACCGGTTCACCGTAAGCTATCGTGCGATAGAACGCCTCGATCTCCTGAGGATACCCGGTGAACCAGTCCTCGTCAGGCGATGGCGTCGACCAGCCCTGCTTCGTACCGGTCTTTTCAACAACGTAGATATCCTTGAAATTCTCCTCGACAGGATTGTAAGCCTGCATCGCGTTATTCGGATTGACGTTGCATATCGAACGATGATTATTCGTATTGACCTCAAGCATATTATGTATCCCGCCAAGCACGATATCCGATGCGAAAATATCAGCGATGGTCCCGTCCTCAAACACAACATGCATTACTGAAAAATCGTCAATATCATAATAGTCGCAACGGATATGACCTTCATCCTTAAAGTCCGGTAGTCTCGTCAATGCGTGCGTGCGAGCCGTCACCGATTTTGGACGGATGGGCTTGCCGTTACGAGTCTTACCCTCGACACGTTTCAGATAAAGCGCTGCCGTAAGAGGATGACAACCCTTGCCGATCATCACTCCGCCGCCGGAAAACTTCCAGTACGCGTACGTCTTGGCATGAGATCCGCTGTGAGCCTCTTCACCATGCATCCAAAGTATCTGCGCCCCGGTCTTTTCCAGTATCTCTTTTTCCTTCTGGATCGCCGGCACATACACCCAGTTCTCTGCGTAAAGTATCTGTCCCTTACTGTTCTTCTCCGCTTCAAGCATCCGCTCGACACTGCAAAGCGCATGATCCAGAGCGCCCTGCTTAGCAAACGTCTCACCGTTAAAGTCTTCCGACCCGTCGCCGAAGTACCCCGTCAAAGGCTTTTCAACGATTGCGAATTTATCCTTCTTAAGCGCGGCAACCGCAACGGCCTCGTGCGATTCGGCAGTAACGCAAACATGCACAACGTCCACTTCATCGAGCATCTCGTCGAGACTTGCGTAAGCTTTAATGCCTCGCGCTGCCGCGTATTCCTCACCGCCTGCCAGCGAGTAAACACCCATTACCTCGACATTGGTGCCGTATACCTTTTTCAATGCCTCATAGTGAAATGACGCGGAAAATCCCGCACCAGCTATCCCAGCTCGAACTGTTTTCTTATCCATGTAATTTATTCCTTATCTATTGCTCTTATCCAAAAAGTTTAATCCGTCTTATGTTCCTTACCGCTCTGCGATAACCACATGATCTCAATGCCTTAACTACTGACTACTAACTACTTTTTTTGTAACCGTTCACGTTTTCTCCTGTTAATCCAGAAACTTCTCTTTTTTGACAGGATAACAGGATGATTATAAATCTTTAACTTTTCGTTTCACTTCGACCTTATCTTTGGCAAAATTCAAAATCAGGCCAACAGGCTTGTTGGTACTAACGAGATAGTTCACCAATTGAATTTCATGTGCCTTAACAATTTTACTAACTGATTTCAGTTCAACTATGACTGTGTCGTTAACAATAACATCGGCAACAAAATCACCAACAACCTGTCCTTTATAAAGGACTTTCAAACGCTTCTGGGCTTCAACATTTAAGCCGATATCCGCCAATTCTATTAACATGCATCTTTCGTAAACTGACTCCAGGTAACCATATCCCATTTTATTATAAACCGTATAAGCACAGGCTATGATCTTTTCTGTCAG
>DAOWHR010000263.1 GCA_030641315.1 Anaerohalosphaeraceae bacterium
ACGGAGCGGGCAAGACGACGTCTTTTCGTATGTCGATGGGCATGATCGTGCCCGACGGCGGGTCGGTTATCTTCGAAGGACGCGATATTACCAAGATGCCGATGTTTAAGCGGGCCAGACTTGGCATGGGCTATCTGTCGCAGGAGCCCAGCGTCTTTCAGCGGCTAAGCGTCAGGGATAATCTGCTTGCGATTCTTGAGACGATGTCGCTGACGAAGAAGGAACGCAAAAAGCGGGCCGATATGCTTGTCGAGCGGTTCGGACTGACTGAAGTTGTCAACAGCCAGGCCAGGTTCCTGTCCGGCGGTGAGAGACGCAAGCTCGAGATTGCCCGCGCGATGGTTACGAATCCTTCGCTGATACTGCTCGATGAGCCGTTCAGCGGTGTGGACCCTATCGCCGTCGAAGAGTTGCAGGGTGAGATACGAAGGCTTGTAGCTTCCGGTGTCAGCATTTTGATAACCGATCACAACGTAGAGCGAACGCTTGAGGTTGCCGACAAGGCATACATATTGGATCACGGCAAGGTCATCGCAGAAGGCCCGCCAAAAGAAATTATTCAAAACCAACTGGTCAGAAAGAGCTACCTTGGGCAAACCTTCAGGGGCGACGAATTTGATGACCGCTAATATTAGGGATGAAAAATGGTAGATGTTGATAAATGTTGTATGACCCAATATCCAGCTGGGGTGCTGGCAAAAGTTGCCCAGCCGATCGGTGAGGTGACCGATGATATTCGGCGTCTTGCCGACCGTATGATCGATATTATGATCGAGACGAAAGGTGTCGGGCTTGCCGGTCCGCAGGCTGGCGTGAACCTGCGAATATTTGTTGTCTCGGTTGACGGCACGCGTCAAAGCGCAAAGGTCTATATCAACCCGCAGATCAAAACCGATGGCCCCGTTGTCACCAGCGAGGAAGGCTGTCTGTCGCTGCCGGGTATTTATGCCAAGGTCAAACGGTATAAAATATGCACGGTTACAGCGACCGACCTTGACGGCAACGAGTTTACCGAGGTCGGAGAAGAACTGCTCGGCCGTGCCTTCCAGCATGAGTACGACCATCTTGAAGGCAGGCTGATCAAGGACCGTTTCAATCGTGTGCAGATGATCGCGCACAAGAGGCATTTGCGACATCTCGAAGAAAAATTCGACAGCGGGGAGTGATCTGACTTGAGAATCGTTTACTTTGGATCTGCTGATTTTGGTTTGCTGAGTCTCGATGCTATTATGGGTTCGGGCCATGAACTTGTGCATATAATTACGCAGCCTGCTCATGCGGCTGGTCGTGGGCGTAAGCCGCGGCCTACGCCTGTTGCGGTTTGGGCCGAGAAGAACGGGGTTGAGTGTACGGGGGTCGAGAATATCAATTCACCTGACGCGGTCGAGTTAGTGCGGGCGTGCAAAGGGGATCTGCTGGTTGTGATTGCATTCGGCCAGAAGATCGGCAACGAGGTGATCGATCTGCATAAACACAGGGCGATCAATGTGCATGGGTCCGTGCTGCCGAAGTACCGAGGAGCGGCCCCGATCAACTGGGCGATAGTCAACGGCGAGACCGAAACGGGAGTTAGCATTATCACGCTTGCTGAGCGGATGGACGCAGGTGACGTTCTGCGGATCGGGCGGATACCGATTCGTCAGTGGGATACTGCTGAGCTGGTTTATAATAAGCTTGCGGAACTATCGCCTTGTACGCTGCTCGATGCGATCGATGATATCGAGGCCGGACGTGCGGTTTATACCCCGCAGGATGAATCGCTTGTAACCTATGCGCCCAAGATGAAAAAGAGCGACGGCTTTGTGGATTTTGCCGAGTCGGCCCGGTCGCTTGACAATAAGGTTCGCGGTTTCTGGCCGTGGCCCGGTGTTCACGCCGAGTATGTCTGCCATCAGACGCATAAGAGGCTTATAGTTATCATCGCTGAGGTTGAGGTTGTCGGCGATGAGCCGAACGATCCGAAGCAGGTTGGTTTGCTGGATGACGATCTGAATATTATCTGCGGTTCAGGCAGGCTCAGGATCGTCAAGATAAAGCCCGCTGGCAAAGGGATGATGCAGTTTAAGGATTTCGTCAACGGCCACCGGTGCAAACCGGCAGATATGTTTAAGACTGTTGAGACCTTATAACATGGGCGGCAAAAAAAGATCGGGTCGCGAGGTCGCGTTTGCTGTGCTTGAGAAATTTGACGCAGGCAGGTCCGATGCTTCACAACTTCTTTATTCGATGATCGGCAGGACCGAACAGCGGGGGCAGGCGACCGATATTGTTTTCGGGGTGATCCGAAATCGCGATGTGATCGACAGGATAATTACTTCGGTATCGAAGGTCCCGATCGAGCGTGTCAAGGGTAAGTGCCTGAATATTCTTCGGATCGGAACGTACGAACTTGTCTTCGCGCCAGATACGGCTGAGTATGCTATTGTAAATGACGCGGTAAATATCGCGCATCGGTTTGGTGGCAAAAAGCAGGCCGGGTTCGTAAACGCGGTGCTGCGGAATATTCTCCGAGGCATCGATGGACGAAAGGTCAGTCTCGATGAAGGTCAGAGCAAACGGACCGTTCCGCAGTCGGTTGAGTGGGGGTGTTTGTTTGCAAAGGATATTGTTAGCGGCGATGGAGCGGAGTATCTCAGCGAAGCATTTTCATTACCCGCATGGCTTGTTGACAGGTGGGTTGATGAATTTGGATATGACGGGGCAAGGGGGATTTGTTTTGCGAGCAATCGTAAGCCGAGTATATATCTGCGGGCTAATTCTTTGCTGGCGACGGCGACAGGTTTGCTTGACAAGTTTGCCGATGCGGGGGTTGAGGCGGTCGAGGTTGCCGGGGCATTGAAGCTTGTATCACGTGTGCCTATAACGGAACTACCCGGGTTTGCGGAGGGGTTGTTTACTGTCCAGGACAGCACGGCGGGTAAGGTCGCGCCGCTGTTTGATTTGCAGCCCGGGCAGGTGGTGGTCGATCTTTGTTCTGCCCCGGGAGGCAAGACAACGCATATCGCGGAACTGATGGCCGACGAGGGTACCGTTATCGCGACGGATATTGACAGTGAACGATTGAAGAAGGTCGATGAGAATCGCGAGCGGTTGGGGATTAAGAGCATACGGACGGTTGGGATGGATGAGCTTGATGAAGCAATTTCACAAGCAGGGCGGGTCGATGCTGTGCTGGTTGATGTGCCGTGTTCGAATACTGGTGTGCTGGCTAAGCGGGTTGAGGTCAGGCACCGATTAACTCAAGAGGGGATTGCAAAGCTAGCGGAGGTGCAGCTTGATATATTGCAAAGGGCCGCAAAACTCGTCGGAACCCATGGCAGGATATGCTACAGTACTTGCTCGATATCACAGGAAGAAAACCGCGGGGTGGTTGATCAATTTCTGGCAGAGGACAAACGCTTTGTGCTCACGCACGAGGAACTTACCCTGCCGCAAGCAGGACAGTTCGACCATGATGGCGGCTACGCGGCAATAATGGTACGAAATTAGGATCTCCTAACGAAATGAGACACTCCATTCGACCTGGTTATTTTCGTTTGTTGTTATTGTTAGTTCGACCAAATCATCTGCTGTGGTGTTTAGTTTTGTTTGTGCGTTTTTGGCATCGGGACTTATGGATTTATAGCCGTTTGGGGCTATTGTTATTATGAAATCTTCATCGCCGATCACATTTGCTTTTCCTGATAATGTTTTTGTGTTTTTGTCCCATATTACATCGTGCAGTTCCATCATTCCCTGCATGATATGGCGGTTGGTTGACAGTACCTGCGGGCGTGGCAACACCTTTCGTACAGAGCATACAAGCGTTTCCATCGGTTTCAGGTTTGCTGAAAGAGTTTCGCTGCCTTTTAGTTTGCCGAGGTATTTCTGGTTCCAGAAGTCAAATACGTGGTACTGGCTGTCGGCGCTCAGGCCGAGTGAGCCGGTTTCTGCCATATCGCCTGAGAGCGGGGCGGAAATTGTTTTTTCGTTGGTTTTATCGTTATTGATGAGCATAACCTGCTGCCATGAGTCCGTAACGGAATAGACATAAACCTGTGGATGTTTTACCCCGGTGAGCATGTCGGCTGGTCGAGGCGATCTTCTTTCTTTGATAACGGGATAGATGCGAGTGAGGTCGTGGATTATCTCATCGTTCATCTGGTTGAAGGAGCTTGCAAGTTCCAGACGGCCTGCTATAAGGGCGTGGACGCTGAGTATGGATCGCCGAATGTGCGCGGGCAACGGCTGTTTGGTTTTATTATTGAGCATCGACTTGCTGTCTGGGTAGTATGTAAATACGTTACGGCTCTTGTACCAGCGCAGGCCCATGCGTGATACCATTTCCGGTTCGAAGTGGCTTGCATCGGTCCAGACTCGCTGCAGATCGACGATGCCTGCGGTAGCATCGTTACGAGGAAAGTTTTCGTGGGTAACGCCGCCGATATTGCGTTCGTGGATGAAGGCGTCTGGTCCAAGTCCCTGTCTGCACAGATCAAAGACCGCGCGATATGCTGAAGTTGTTGTGAAGCTTTTATCTTCGAATGGTGTGACAGAGTTCCATGCGGTTTCGGGATAGTCAAATTTGACTCCTTTAAGGCCGTCTTTTGCGAGGCGCTGCCAGACTTTCAGTGTGTGGTCCCTGAAAACCGGGTCGGAATAGTCATAGCGAACCACTGGACGGTGGTGTGCGTGATCGACATGGAGTTGTGAGATGTCATTGTTGAGCATCCAGTCCGGGTGTGCAACGGCAAAATCATTGGAAGGGAGCGAACATTGGAAGTACGTAAATGGTACGCCGCCTCGGTCAATAACCGCTGTGCAATACTTTTCGAATGTTTCATAAGGTTTTCGCAGTGACCCGTAGCGTGCGAAATGCTCGTCGTCCCACCATCCCTGCTGGGTGTCTCCCTGATTGCCGTAGCAGTAGTAGTCCGGTTCGACCCTTACGGCAAGTGGGGAGTATTTGAGGAAGCCTTTTTTGACGGCAACGTCGAGCTGTTCTACCATTCCTGCCGAGTGGTTAAGATCACGGCCTTCGCCCAGGTGTCTGCTGGAGACAACCCAGCCGCAAAGTGTTGGGAAGTCATAGAAGTTTGGTTTCGCGTTGTTGGCGGCCGCCATAGCGTTTCCGTATTGTTCGAGGTTGACGAAGGGATCAGTTGTTACAAAGTCCAGGTAGAACGTATCGCTTGAAATCCATTCTGTATGGGCAGGGACGATTTTGCCATGCGGATCTTCACAAATTAACGTCATCTGGCGAGGTCCCTTTGAGTTTCGAGTGTATTTGCCGTCGTTGCCGCCTCTGTAAAAACCTTCGATGATCTCGACACGTCGTATGAATTCTTTGTATTTCAGGCCGCCTGCAACAACGGTGCATCGTTTGGAGCCGTCTTTATAGGTAAGCATGGCTGAGTTTAATGCTTCGATCTCCCAGTTGTCTTCGACAAATGTAGGCTCTGCTCCTGCCGCTCCGCGCAGTACCTTTGGCTGGTCAACCTTTTGTCCCTTGAAAAGCTCACGGCCGAGGATCACATCGGGTCGTGCGACCCTGACCGCATAATCGAATTTGTTTTTAATTCCCCACCCGATGACGACAAACGGCTTGTCATCATACAGTGTCAGCAATAGTATTCGGTCCGGGTCGTAGCTTTTCTGAGGCTGATGGTATATTTTTAATGTCTGGCCAGTGCCGAAATCATCATTTACCGGAATCTTTTCGAAGCGACAGATCGTTTTCGGCATTTTCCACTGACGAAGCCCGGGGTCAAGTTGAAAGCGGGCGCCGCTGAAAAACTGAACATCTTCCCTCAGGTTAGTGCCTGTGTATGTGCCAGCCTGGAGATCAAAGTCGATTCTGACAACCTCATTTTGAATGATTACATGCTCATCGATTTCATTGACGGTTACATTGGCAAAGGAGTGAGAGGCGGTTGCCAGAATAATGGTAGCGCCGATCAATTTACATAACTGGATCATATTATTCCCTCTTATTTTAAGTTGGATTTCGATATTTAATATGGCTTGTAAGGTGCTATAATAATGATATTCGTTATTATAGCAATGATAATACAGAGCTGTGATCGCTGCAAATTTTATTTTTATTTGAACTTATTGAGATAAACTGTGTCCTTACTTAACGATACGGTAAATGTTTCAGGTGCATATATGGATTTTGATGTACAACTTGAAAAGATAGTTGAACGCTGTCGGGCTGGCGAGAGTGCGGCTTTTGAGGAGCTGTTTGAGCTTTATCAGCCCCGCTTGAAGTATTATGTTCGGCGGCTGGACAGCGGCGGCAATGTTGACGATCTGCTGCAGGATGTTTGGCTTAGTGTGTATAAGAAGATGCACAAGCTCAAGGATGCCCGTGCGTTTGCAGGATGGCTTTACCGTATCGCGAGGAACAAAGTTTACAGCGGATTCAGGCGTAAAGAGCGGTTTGTAAGTTTGCCGGAAGATGATGAGTTTACCGTATCGGGCAATGATGAACCGGTTTTTGACGCGGAAGACGCTGAGCGGCTTCATGCAGCGATGAACGGGCTTGATCCGCATCACAGAGAAGTTCTGACACTGTGTTTCATTGAGCAGATGCCTTACAAGTCGATAGCTGAAGTTGTCGGGTGCAGTGTCGGGACAGTTCGGTCACGGATATATTATGCAAAGCAATCTCTTCGAAAAGAACTGGAGAGGCAAAATGGATAACGACAGGAAATTATTTGATGGGCTGCTAAAGGCCGATGGTATTGAACCATCCAGTGTTACAGATTCCGAACGCGCTGTCTTCAGGGAAATGCTGGAGAAAGAAACTAAGCGTGTCAAGCGTCTTTCGTGGTGCAGTGTTGGCGGACTGTGGATATTTGTTCTTGTTATGCTTGCGCTTTGTGTTTCTGAAAATATTCTTGAAGCTCTGCATATTCCATTTGTCGCTGCATTTGGTGTGCTGGTGGTTGCGGCGTGGATCGTGATAATTCGATATTTGCCCCGACATAATAAAATGATCAGGGAAAGCAATAAGCAGATCAGTAAGCTACATTACCTTGTTTATGGTAAGCATCGTGGCATTGTAATGGTCAGCAGAAAAAATGGTAGGCGTATTATTCACTGGCCGAGCCTGTTGATACTGACGGTTGTTCTCTGGTCGTTGTTTTCATTGGGAGGTGCCGGAGTTTATTATCTGCTGTGCCAACACTGGATATATACGACGATGCCCGTGTTTTATATTTTCTTATGCACCGTTATGACCCTTTCATTTGTGGGGTCGGGGTTGTATGCAGGCCTTAAGGCTCCGCTTGAGGAACTTGTTGAAGTTAAATCTAAACATTCAAAGCTGGGTGCTGGTGATCCCGGTATATGGAGAATAATTATGAATAGCAGAAAAACACAATTTGCGGTTGTTGCAGTGATAGTTATCGCTGTGCTTTTTGGAGTGGATTATTTTGGCGCTTCGATAGACGGCAGTAATGTTGCGTGGGCAGAGGTGATGGAACTGCTTAATAATAATGAGCGTTATAAGTGCCGGATGCGGGTTGTACGTGAGAAGGGGCCTGCGGTGCCGGACATGAATGTGTATTATATGAATCTATCGCTGAGGCGTCAGGAAATGGTGGACGGCACTATACAGATAATCGATATGCGAGGCACGGACGCGATTACCGTTGAGCTTTATCCTGACGAGAAACGGGCGGTAGTTACGAAACTGCTTGGGTTTGGACCGAAGAAGGATCCGCATATAATCGAGATGGTCAAACGGTTCGGTAAGGAGCCGGATGAGATTCTTGGTACAAAAGAGGTGGACGGCAGGACGCTGTATGGTTTCAGGCATCGGCCAAACGAGCACAATGATTTTACTGTGTGGGTCGATCCGGAGACGAAGCTGCCCGTTGAGATCGAGCTTGTGCATACTAACAGGGGGCAAACGATCTATCTGGATGAGTTTGAGTTTGATTTTGAGCTTGACGAGTCGGCGTTCAGCACAGAGGTTCCCCAAGGATACGAAGTTAAGACGCTGATCAATGACTATCGGCCTGTCGAGCCTGAGGCAATCAGTGTTGAGGATATTGGCAATGAACTTGGGCACAAGGCTTATGCGGTTGGCGATCTGAACTGGGCAGAAAAAGTGACTGTTATCAAGACGGTTGATCCGCTTGGTACAAAAACGATTGTCTACCTTATCGGTTTGCGGTGCGACGACGGCAACAGGATCGTGATCGCACAGGGAGAGTATTATGACGGCAAACGGATGGTGTGGATACCGAATCAGGAGATGGTTCTCGAAAGCTCAGGGGGCGTCAAGCTGTATACTCATCCAAACGGTGCGATATACGCGAAGTATTTCCTGGAGGCATTTGGGAAGGCTGTTGAGGGTTTCATCGATGTCGATCAGATCAGCGATGACAGGTTTACAAGGATGATCGTTATGAGTGACGGGACGATTTTGAGCATGTCGGCGAACGATCAGATGAGCGATGAAAGATTGCTGGAGTTTGTTGAGTCGCTGGTGGTGGTTAATTAGTTAGCAGTAGTGTTTAGTGGTTCGTAATTCCAGGTTGATCCCATTGCAGTGGTGATGGGGTCAACTTTTTTAAGGACCGGTATTATTGTTGATTTCAAGGTTGATTTCGCCTGTCGGTCTCTGTTAGTTGTTTTCTAACAGGTCGGTTTGGGTTGTTAGTTACTGCTGTTGGGGCAAATGTTTTGCTGTGAGTTTGTAATGTTGACAACAACGCTGTAAGGCGTGATATTATATGACCTTGGGTGTATTTGCCGCTGGCCCCAAGTCGCGGCGGTTTGGAGTTGTCCACCATTGCCGGATGCGTTTAAGC
Source organism: Anaerohalosphaeraceae bacterium (assembly GCA_030641315.1). Classification (GTDB taxonomy): domain Bacteria; phylum Planctomycetota; class Phycisphaerae; order Sedimentisphaerales; family Anaerohalosphaeraceae; genus DAOWHR01. The sequence goes on from DAOWHR010000263.1 coordinate 8,805, forward strand.
CTGCTTGCGAGCATGGTTTATGCTTAATTTTAGTGCTGTAAGCGAAGATTTATAGAAAACCTCGGCAACCTAATCCACAGGTTATCCACAAAAGGCACTTACGTTGTGCATATCGTGTTCACAAAAGTTTTTTTTCGCGCGCAAACGCAGTGTTCCAAAAGGGTCAGCGTCTGTGGAAAAGAAAACATCGAAAAGGCCATTGAATCATTTTACGTTTGTCCCTAATATCTCACTAACAGTAATAGTTTGCTGTTTACTTACTTTGAGATGACAATAATAATATTCACGCCCAAGTAGAGACAGGGAGAAACGATGCAGGCGACAATCACGGATGAAATTGCTGCTATTGACCAGGGTATTGCGGAGAAGGTTGGTGCGGGTAAACACCGTATTTGGTTCAAAAATTCAACGCGTTTGACTTTGGCTGACGGCTATTTGAAAATAGGAGTTCCAAACTCATTTATAGGCAGTTGGATAGAGAA
>DAOWHR010000297.1 GCA_030641315.1 Anaerohalosphaeraceae bacterium
ATTCTTCAATGAGCGAAAGAGAACGCGGGTTCAGTTTGGCGATAAACTGATGGAGGCTATCACAAAAGTCACTGCAAGCAGGGTGACAGAGGTCGATGTCAGGCTGGAAGCATCCAGGCATTGCCGGGAAAAGTTAAGTACCTCCGATCAGAAACTTTTATATATGCGATACAATGAGGGCTTTACGATCAAAAAAATAGCGGACAAACTCGGCAGACCTTTGCCTGGGCTATATAAATCAATGGGACGTCTTCACAGTGCCCTGCTTCGCTGTATTAAGCGCTCTCTTGCAGGCGGGGAGGTGACCATATAATGGACACAAGGCGTGAAATACAACTAAGCGAACTGATCTTAAGAGAGCTTGACGGCATGTGCAATGATGAGGAATTCGCACGGCTGGAGAAATGGCTCACCGAAGACCCCTTAGCATTAGAATTTTATGCCGAAATGGTAATAACCAATTCGACTTTACGTGAGCCTCAGAGTATTGCCTCGGACAAATCCGGGATGCATATCTTTGATCATGAATACTACCTCCCGGAAAGCGGGATGGATACCAGGTTGTGGCTGGCTCTTGCCGAAAGCGAAGCTACCGCAGAAGCCGTCTACGTAGAAAAGCCTCGAAATAATGCCAATGCCCAGTCCGGTCTTTCCGTTAGTCCAAAGACTGTTGAGCGCCGTCAGATTTCAAAGCTGGCGGTCAGGACATTAATTGTTGCATCGGCAGCGATGTTTTTTCTTATGTTTCTGGTTTGGATGACGCCGGCAGGCCCGCAGGTTGTCGGCAGGATCATTGATTCGGTCGATGCTCAATGGGACGACATAAGTCAGACTGTTGTCGGCGACGGCGGTGTTCTTGAAGGCAGGCCCTTGATCCTGCTCAGTGGTTTTGCGGAGATCGAACTGCTTGACGGAGCTACGGTGCTTTTGCATGGGCCTTGCCAGACAGAACTGGAAACCGCCAACCAGGTATTTCTGTATGGTGGAAAACTATCTTCTGTTGTCCCGAAAAAAGCTGTCGGTTTTACTGTGCGTACTCCTGTAGCGACTGTGGTTGACTACGGCACAGAGTTTGGAGTTGACGTTAGTGACAACGGTGAGACCGAGGCTCATGTATTCAAAGGCGAAGTTGATCTTCGTACGGGAACAAACACACGAGTGTATGACCATTCCAGGCGTATATCGGCTGGCCAGGCAAGTATGGTCGATGATACCGGCAGAATCGTTGTCAGATCAATTGCCGAAAGCATGTTCGTTCGTGATGTGGAGGATGTTCGAATCAGCGATAAAATGCTTAACCGAAATTTGATTGTCAATGGTGATTTTGAAGCTGGCGATATTGCTGAATACGACCCAACAAACAACTCTTTGACCAATGTTGATGTTTACGGCTGGCAGGACTACTGTCGGGCCGTTGCAATTAGTTACGATAAAACAGCTTCGTTTGGCTATCCGAACCCTGAAACGGATGTGGTCCCGGCTGACCGAGGGAAAAACTTCTTCGTTGGTGCTGAGCAGGGAAAGATTTATCAGGAGATAGACATCGCCGGGTTGGATTACTATGTTGACTCCAGAACAATTCGGTATGAACTTTCCGGCTGGCTGGGCGCGTTTGGGTCCGATCAGGAAGATTCCATCGAAGTGACTGCCACCTTCTATGACAGGTTCGGATACGATATGGTTTCCGGCAAAATTGGACCGATCACTCTTGCAGACAGAGGCAGCAAGACCGGCTTTGTTGAACTTATGGACAAAGGAGCTGTTCCCGTTGGCTGCCGTAAAATAAGGATAACGATTCAAAGTTTCCACGGAAACGGCGATCTGACAGATGCCTATGCAGACAATCTCAAGCTTGTATTAAAAGGAAAATAGCAAGCGGTAGTAACCCAAATAGCAGAGAAATAACTAACTGAATTTATAATTAAAACAGAGCCAGCAGCATATCTTGGCAGAACTGTGCTGGCTCTGGGGCGGTCAACAAGCGTTTTTGCGCCTGTATGAGCCTTTTTTATTGTAACTAATTGAAGATATATGGCAACAAAAAAAATAAACCACTCTTTATTGTCTAATAATCAAGGAACTGAAATAATGAATAAGAGACAAGGTTTTACACTAATAGAGCTTTTGGTGGTTATATCGATAATAGCTCTGTTGCTTGCGATACTGATGCCTGCTCTTGGCCAGGTTAAAAAGAAGGCTCAAGCAGTCGTCTGCAAGTCGAATATTAAGCAGTGGGGAGTTATCTTTTCACTTTACGCCAATGACAATGACAGCAGTGTCCCCCAGGGACCGGGCGGCGGCGGACTGTCAGGTACGGATGCTTACTGGAAAGGCGCAACATATCCATATTACAAAAGCCCTGAAATTAGAGAATGCCCCAGTTGTAAGCCCGGCAATTTAGATGACGGTAACGGCGTATACGGTAGAACGTATCAGAATTGGGGGCCGACAACGACTGCTTCATGGGATGACGAATGGCCTGAAGGCAGCTACGGACTGAATGAATGGTGTTCCAATCCGCCGAGTGGAGTTACAAACTATTGGGGGGAAAACGGAGGCTGTGATGCAACCAAATCCTTCCGCAAAATGTTTGCCAAAGGCGCAAGTAATGTGCCGTTATTCATGGATTGTGTCTTTGTCAGTGTCGCCCCTGACGATGACGGTCGTTTGAGTTTGCCCCTTGATCAGCCGGATACCGCAAATGAGTGGCGGGCGATGGAAACAGTTTGCATGGACAGGCACAGCGGCGGCATCAATATCGTTTTTCTTGA
>DAOWHR010000359.1 GCA_030641315.1 Anaerohalosphaeraceae bacterium
CTGATTTCTGGCGCTGCTGTCAAATGGGCCTGACGAAAGCAGTATCTCTTCCGGTTTGATCCAGATATGAGATGTCGAAACGTCAGCAGAAGGCCGATAAATATTCTGTTCAAATATTTTGCACATATCTTCCCTGACCCATGTGACCGGTAGAATATTTCTTATGCCGAGAAAAGCCGCGACTTCAGGGTCAGAAGGCCGGCGAAACAGCTCGTCCGGTGAATCTGTCTGTCTGAGCTTACTATTCAGCATGACAGATATACGATCGGCCAATACCATAGCTTCTTCGGGGTCATGTGTGACATGCAGCACAGGAATATTCAATTCCTTGCTTATACGTTTAAGTTCTTTTCTCAATTTCAGTCTGGCATTGAGATCGAGAGCGGAAAGAGGTTCGTCCATCAAAAGCAATTTCGGCTTAACGATAAGCGCTCTTGCCAGAGCGACTCGCTGCTGTTCACCGCCCGAGAGATTTGCAGGGCGGCGGGGGAGAAGCGTATGTATTTGAAGCATTTCCCCCATAGCGTCGAGGCGGGCCTTGATCGCGGCTGAACTGGTGCCTGTTGCCTTGAGGCCGTAGGTTATATTCTGTTCTACGTTCAAATGCGGGAACAGTGAATAATCCTGATAGACCACGGCAAAACCTCTTGCTTGAGGCACTGTTGTGGTAATGTCCCTGCAGTTCCAAAATATCTGACCAACATCGGGCTTAATCAGTCCGGCGACAATTTCAAGCAGGACACTTTTGCCGACTCCAGATGGTCCCAGAAGTACGAAATATTCGCCATTGCCTATTTTCATAGAGATATCTGACATTTCAAAAGCGCCAAGAGTTTTACCGATAGATCGCAATTCGAGCATTATTCGGTCTCCCGTTTTTTGAGATTGCTTATTAAACGCAAAATTACGAATAAACCGACACATATCGCGATCAGCAAAACGGTTACCGATCTTGCGTAAACAAGTCCATAGTCGTTTAATCGCTGGAAGACCATGACTGGTGTAGTCATTGGATGATAAGCTACAATGATGACCGCACCAAATTCACTGATGCCCCTTGCCCACATTAGAATCATTCCCGAGATGATCCCGCGTTTGGACAATGGTAATGCTATCGTAAAAAAAGTATGTGACGGGGAAGCTCCCAGAGTTCTGGCAATGTTTTCCAGTCTTACCGGGACAGCGAGGAACGCCTGGTAAGCGGCGTTTATGAGAAATGGTATTGATACGAAAGCCATGGCGATCGAAATTCCCGCTGCTGTTCCTGTCAGTCCACTTCCGAGTATCCGGCCAAGAAATGATTGTCTTCCTATCACGGTAAGTAGTGCTATGCCCGCGGCAGAATGCGGGATGATGATGGGCAGATATATAACGGCGAGCAAAATCGACTTTGCGAAAAACTTTTTTCTGGCGAGCATATACGCAAGCGGAATTCCTGCAAAGACAGATATTAACGTTGCGAATAAAGCTGCTGTCAGTGTTAATTTGATTGACTCGATAACCTTCTGGTCTGCTGCTGCTTCAGCAAGATCGCCGAAAGAAGTTGCGATGGCCAAATTAATTAACGGAGCGATCACAAATATGATCACGCATGATCCCAGAGCAGTGAAGGTCAATTCAAACCATGGTATCTTTCTGCTAAGTCGGTGTTGTTGTTTTTTCATAATAGTCATTTTATATATGCCGCTATCAGATGTTTAATGCATTCAGGGGCATTTTCAAGGCCGTCGACTAACGGAGGATCAACACAAGGCTGGCCGTTTTTTTCCATAATTGCCTGGCCTCGCGGAGAAAGCAGCAGGGCGAGCCAGGCCTGAGCAACTTTCGGGTTTGGGGCATTTTTCGGTATGGTGACCGAGTATACCATTGGTTCCCCCCGGCGGATAATGAACTGGTCGGGAGTTTTATCGGACAGCTTTACGGTTGCTGTTTTGTACAGTTCTCCAAAAGCGGAAGAGCTTAGATTTATTTCTTCAGGCAGAAGTATCATATTCAGTCCGTGCTGTGCCGCTACCGAACGATAAATGAAAAGATAGTCGACCTCGCCAATTTCCAGCAGGGCCAGCAGATCAGTTTCTTTTGGTCTTATATACCTGTCTTTTTCCATGAGTTTGCCGGAGAAGTACGGGATGTTGTAATACTTTTGAGCAAGTTGGAAAACCATAATGGCCCTGTATCCACATGGATCACGTTCGGGGTCCGATCTGCCAATGGCAATATTTTCATTTTGAAGAATGTCATACCAATTGTCCGAAGTTATGTCGCTGCATGATCTCGATTTATCAGTATATGCGATGACCATTTCGTTAAGCGCGAAGCGTATGTTAAAATCAGCGTACTCCGGCATGAGCAGGTCCCGTACAACTTTATAGTCAGCCGATGCCATTATGTCACATTGCTTTCCAAGATCACATATTTTCCTGGCAGCGTCCCTGCTTCCTGAAGCCTCCGGTTTAATAATGATGTCAGGATGTTCCTTCTGGAACAAAGCTGATATCTCACGCAATGGCACAGAAAGACTGCCCGCGTGAAATACCACCAGTTCATTTTTATCAGAATCAGTATTTTTGTTCTTACAGCCAGCTATTGCGCAGAATATTGTAAGCATAATCGTTGTGAATGAAATTATATTCCAGATTTTTCTTGTCATTTTCAAGTGCCTTTCCGTAGATCGGTGATTCGATCCGGATGTGTATAAATATTCATTCTGCCAGACCTGACAAAACCGCACAGTGTGATGTTCCACCGTTTGGCGGCTTCGACAGCAATAGATGATGGCGCAGAGACAGCCGCGATCAGTTCAAGGCCAGCCCTTGCTGTTTTGGTTACCATTTCCAGACTTACCCTGCCTGACAATATAACCGCACATGCTTTGATGTTAAGCCGGTTAATAAGACATTTGCCGATAGCCTTGTCGAGTGCACTGTGTCTGCCCAGGTCCTCGGCAAAGGCGATGATCTTACCTGATGCGTTAAAGATCGCGGCAGCATGTGATCCGCCTGTCATTTGGAATATTTGCTGCATCGACGATAAACCTGCGGCAGCATCCGTTATCAGGGAGCTGCTTATCTCCAAAGAGCGATCACATCCGTGCATCTCTGATAACATCTTGTCGATATTTCGAGTTCCGCACATACCGCATGAACTGGCAACGATCATATTTCGATGAACAGTAATACGTGTCGGTTCCTGTACCTCAATTCCAACAACATTTGGCAACTTCTGCTTTGCCGAAACAGCGACGATGTCGTCAATACTGTCAATCATTCCCTCTGAATATACAAAGCCGACCGCAAGGGCCTCAATGTCGCAGGGGGTAGCCATGATGGTGTAGCTTCCAACTTTATCGATCATTATTGTTACGGGCTGTTCTGCGACCACGCTGTCGGACAATAATTCGGTTTGGCCCTGGGATAATAAACGAATTATATTGGTCTGTGAAACCATTTGGTTCGTGCTGCTGACTGTATCGCAATTCTGTTTCATATAAATATCCCTCAATGAACATCCAGACCATGCATCATAAAGACAGCATGTTCCAGTGTCTTAAGTATTTCGGAAAGATATTCTTCGACAGCCCTGACACTTCCAGGCAGGGTATATATTTGCGTTTTGCCGGTAATTGCTGCAACACTTCGGCTAAGTAAAGCAGACGGTATTTCATTTCCGAATTTTACGCGGATGTTTTCCATGATCCCTGGGATGTTTCTTTCGCAGAGCGAAGTAACCGTTTGGGGCGCAATATCTCTTGGCCCTATTCCTGTGCTTCCAAGCGTAAAGATAACATCGACCTGATCGTCTATCGCTTTAGTCAGTTCCTCTGAGAGTATGTCCATGTTATCATCAAGTAAAATATTATTAAACCGGCAGTGCCATCTTTTGTCGGCAAAATGCTCCTGAAGAATCAGTTTGGCCCGCGGCCCCGATCTGTCTGTATATTGGCCTGCAAAAGCTCTGTCGCTTAGCGTTATAATTGTAAAACTCAGTTTTTTCGGGAAATATTCGACCGAATCGCCAGGCTTAATATGGCCCGGTTGAACCACCCTGCAAAAGAGACCTTTCTTTGGCATTACACATGCGCCAACTTCCTGATAGATAGCACATTTGTCCCCGTGACATTTTTTACCCATCTGTGTAACTTCGAGATCAACCTGCCCGATGCGGAATCTGTCCAGAATAGCAGTGCGTCCAAGATCGATGCCGCTGACCGTAATGTTCTCGGCGAATTCGCCCGGGCGGATATCTTTTTTGGTTTCTTTTGCAAATATATCGATATCTTCCTGAGCAAGCAGGCTCACCTGCCGATGCCATGGGCCTGCATGTGCATCGTCAATGATCCCACTTTGATCGAGTGATATCTGTGTGACAGGTAGCTTGATCGTTCCCTTTTGCTTCGAGACATTGACAGATACAACAGTGCCTTTATTCGACATCTTGTTTCACCTTTCTTACGAGTTTAATTTCTCCGATTCGCATTTTCTTATCGACAGCTTTACACATATCGTATACGGTCAGCAAAGCTGTACTAACCGCGGTCAAAGCCTCCATTTCCACGCCTGTTCGACCGATGCATCGTATTTCGCTTTGAGCGACAACCCCTTTGTCAGTCAGGTGCAGCGTAACATCGATCTTGTCCAGTATGAGCGGATGACAAAGCGGAATAAGGTTCGATGTTTTTTTGGCGGCCTGAATACCTGCAATTTTCGCTACTGTCAACACATCCCCTTTTTTGATCTGGTTATTAGTTATAAGCGACAGCGTTTGGGCTGACATGGAAATCATGCCGGATGCGACTGCATATCTTAGCTGGTTGGTTTTGCCGCTGACATCTACCATTTTCGCTTTGCCTTGTTCGTCCGTATGCGTTAGTTTTTTCATTCGTTATCCTCCTATCCTGTTCATCAAGTTATTTGTACACACCCCACCAGCGGCGGGTTTTTGTGCGACAGCCAGTTGGATTGCCTGTTCGGGGCCGAGTTTTCGCACACTGAACGAAATATCCGAAAACAGGCAGGGGCGAATCTTTCCGTCACTTGATAAACGAATTCTGTTACACCGATTGCAATCCCCACCTGAGCCTCCCTGAACCACTGAAAAGCACCCGGTTTCAAAACACATTTGCCTGATCAATCGTACCTGGATTCCTTTGGATTCACCGAATTGCCGGACAGCTTGTGCATCCAATCGGTTGGAATATTTTCCGATCACACAATTAAGCTTAACGGGTCCAAGACCTGCCTTTTGTGCCGCTTCGATCCCGATAAGGGCGTGGTCAATTTCGCCGAATCGTGTCAACTGCCGATACCTGTCGGGGTGTAAAGTGTCCAGGCTGACATTAACTCTCATCAATCCGGCGTCTGCGAGGGCCTGGGCATGTTCGGATAGTAATATCCCGTTGGTTGTCATAGCGAAATCTTCAAGTCCTTTTAAAGCTCCTAAAGTATTAACAAGTTTCAATATACCACGCCTAACAAGAGGTTCACCGCCGGTGAGCCTAATCTTCGTAATGCCCATCTCCATAGCGGCTTGAGCTACCTCGGCAATTTCCTCAAAAGATAAAATATCTCTGTGATTTAACAGTTTGACTCCGTGGTGCGGCATGCAGTAGCGGCATCGCAGATTACAGCGGTCGGTTACAGAAATTCTAAGATAATTAATTGTCCGTCCAAATTTATCTATCACTGGAAACAGTCCTTTATACAGAGGTAGCTTACTTTTTTACCGGCAGCGACATTGGTTACGCCTTTTGGGATAACAAAAAAACCGTCGGCATCCAGAAGGGCA
>DAOWHR010000279.1 GCA_030641315.1 Anaerohalosphaeraceae bacterium
AAATTGAATTCTTGCTCTTGACAGATCGACAAACTCCAGTACATTTTCGCGCATTTTCCGATCAAATCAGTAACTTTTCGACCCAAACAGTGCAATAGTTGGCAATTTTACCCCAAAAAAGTGAAGTTACCCATCTTAACAAAGTGCGTTTTCAGCCTAAAAACGCACTTTACCCCAAAACATGTCCCGCCTTACAAACCTGTCCATGGCCCCCCTAAAATCCCAAAATATCACAATCCAAACAAATAAACATTGACTACACACACCCGTAAAAAGTATAGTACTTTGTTAGTCATAACCTATTATTACTAACCGCAAAACATAAGCAATGGAGAACAAAATGCCGGACAAAAAGTCCATTAAAACCACAAAAACAGCAATATCGAACGTAGAAGCAAAGGCCATCGCCGCCTCACAGTTCCAGGACATATACACCCCCGAAGAAAAGATACCCGCCATAGTAGTCGACAATTTCCCCGCCCTCGGCAAGCTCGCCGCGCTACGATTCCTGGAATGGGTACAGCAAAACCCAGCAGGCGTAATATCCCTGCCCACAGGCAAAACACCGGAACATTTTATAAAATGGGTACGCCATATCCTTGCAAACTGGCAGACAAAAGAAACCAAAACCATGCTCGTTAAAGCTGGCATCGATCCTGCAATCGAACCAGACATGAAGTCGCTGCACTTCGTACAGATCGATGAGTTCTACCCGATCAGCCCAAAGCAGCAAAACAGCTTTTTTAACTACGTAAAGAACTTTTACATCAACGGATTCGGTCTGGACCCTGCTAAAGCAATGCTGATAGACTGTTCGAAAATAGCGCTGGATCCAGACGAAAAACTCGAAGACATCTGGCCTGACTCAACCGTTGATCTCAGTCTGCGGTACACCCAGCCCAAAACCCATATTCAGTCCAGACAAAAAGCGGTCCTGCAGAAGATCGACCAGTGGTGCATGGAATACGAGGACCGTATTAAAAAGCTTGGCGGGATCGGTTTCTTCCTGGGCGGTATCGGCCCGGACGGGCACATCGGATTCAACATAAGCGGCTCGGACCATTACTCGACAACCCGTCTGTGCCCTATCAACTACGAAACACAGGCGGCCGCCGCAACAGATCTTGGCGGTATCGAGATCGCAAAGAAAAGCCTCGTCATCACAATCGGCCTTAAAACCATCACACGAAATCCAAAGTGCACTGCTGTCATCATAGCTGCCGGGGCCTCTAAAGCAGGTGTTGTCGCCGATGCTATCCAGTCAGGTCCCGACGTCAATATACCAGCAACGTCACTCCACGAATTGCCCAACGCACGTTTCTATCTGACCCACGGAGCCGCAGCAAACCTCAATCGTCGCCGTCTGCATATCCTCGACAGCACCGAAGAATACACAACCGAGCAGATCGAAACAATATTGATAGATCTTGCCGCAGAAAAAAGCAAAAGGCTCATCGACCTGACGGCAGCCGACTGCAAAACCAGCTCGTTTAGCAAGAGACTGCTGAAAAAATATCCAGGCAAACTGGGTCAATTCACAAAAATGACCCGCGACAACATTATCGCAAAGATCGAACGCGGGATCAGCACCTCAGGTAACAAAAACTTCCTGCACACCGAACCGCACCACGACGACGTAATGCTCGGCTACTTCGCCCGGCTGGTCCGCCACTCAAGGCAGATCACCAACAACCATTACTTCACAACGCTGACAAGCGGATTTACTTCCGTAACTAACAATTTCATGGGCGCGCAGCTAACGAACCTGCGAAAGTTCATTAACACTCAGGATTTCAAAACGATGTTCGAGAACGGCTACTTCGAGCCGGGAGACACCATCAGCCGCAACCGCGACATCTGGCAATATCTTGACGGTGTTGCGGCAAAGAGCGAACACCTCAAAAATGACGGATGCGCAAGAAGACTCCTTAGAAACCTCGTCGAAGTCTTCGAGGATAGTTGGCTCGAAAATCTTGCTGACCGGATCACTGAAATAGAGAAATACTTCGAATCTCAGTACCCTGGCAAACAGGACCCCGATTATATTCAGAAGCTCAAAGGAATGTGCCGTGAATGGGAAGCAGAGTGTCTCTGGGGCTATTTTGGCTGGAGCTGCGAAAACGTATCTCACCTCAGGCTCGGCTTCTATACAGGCGACATCTTCACTAAGGATCCGACAATGGAACAGGACGTTCCGCCGATCGTCAACACCCTTGAAAAGTCAAAACCGGATGTGATAACTGTCGCATTCGATCCGGAAGGCTCGGGCCCGGACACGCATTACAAGGTACTGCTTGCGATCTCCGAAGCTCTAAAGATACACCAGAAAAACACTGGCCGTGACGACATCCAGATATGGGGCTACCGCAATGTCTGGTACAGGTTCGCCCTTGCCGAAGCAAACGTATTCGTACCTGTCAGCCTTAACATGTTCGCGATCATGCACGATGCCTTTATGAACTCGTTCAACAGCCAGCGGGCAGCATCTTTCCCAAGCTACGAATACGACGGCCCGTTTTCGGAACTGGCACAAAAGATTCAGGTTCAGCAGTATCAGAAGATC
>DAOWHR010000353.1 GCA_030641315.1 Anaerohalosphaeraceae bacterium
ACCCCAATACAAGACAATCTCCACCAACCGACCGCGCAATAAAACCAGATACCCATCCCCCACAATAAAACCCCAACAACAAGCCAATACCGCCGATCCCAAACCCACAAACCACCCATCTTAACACGAAAAAAACGAAATCGGCCAAAAACGGTACAACTCTGTTCCCCCCATCAACCTCAAATACAAATTGACACACACACGGACCCCAGTTAAGATAATCATAATCCAACTAATACTTATTTCAGGGATGACAAAATGGACTGCCCAATCTGCAAAGACGCAATGATCACCCTTCAACTCAAAGAAGTCGAGATCGACTACTGCACAGCCTGCTCAGGCATCTGGCTCGATGCTGGCGAACTCGAAGCCCTGCTAGGCGATTCAAATGAATCGAATCAGCTGCTCGCATCGTTCAAACCCGCTGCCAACACAACCGAAGAATTGCGAAAATGCCCGATCTGCTCCAATAAAATGCACAAAACAACAGTAGGACCCACCTCCGACATCCTCATAGATAAATGCCCCAAAGCACACGGCCTATGGTTCGATCAGGGCGAACTGCATGAAATATTCCAGGCAGCAAACTTCCCCCACCAGCACAAAATACACCAACTCCTTACAGATATGTTTGATTACAACCCAACAGAGGATACAAAAAAAATGGCCATCACAGAACAACCATACGGCAGCGCAAAGCTGTTCACGCTGACCAACGCAAACAACATCACCGCAAAAGTAACAAGCTATGGCGCAATACTCGTTTCCGTCGAAACACCTGACAAAAACGATCATTTAGCAGACATCACTCTGGGCTTTGACACCATCGAAGATTGGCAAACAAAGAACGATCCATACTTCGGCGCCACGATCGGCAGAGTCACAAACCGAACTGCTAACGGCAAATTCACACTGGACGGTACGGAATACACGCTCGCCGTAAACAACGGCCCAAACCACCTGCACGGCGGTATAAAGGGGTTCGACAAGGTTCACTGGCAGGTCTCCAAAACCATCGAAGATGATGATCTTGTCGGCGTACGATTCATTCGCACCAGTCCCGATGGCGAAGAAGGCTACCCCGGCAATCTCAGCGTTGCGGTAACATACACACTCAACAACGACAATGAACTTACCATTCAATACGAAGCCAAAACCGATAAAGCAACGCCGGTCAACCTTACCAATCATGCGTACTGGAACCTTGCAGGCCATAGCGCCGGAACGATACATGAGCATGAAATGACAATCAACGCGGATCGCTATACGCCAACTGACCCTGAAACACTTATCCCAACGGGACAGGTGCTGCCGGTTGCAAATACGACGCAAGACTTTACATCAGCAAAGACCATCGGCAAAGACATCAATGCGGCAGGCGGATATGATGGCAACTTTGTTCTTAACAAGACCAAAGACGAACTGTCGCTTGCGGCTGTCGTTCATCACCGGGCAACGGGCCGCGTAATGGAAGTGCTGACTACCGAACCGTGTGTTCAGTTCTATTCGGCATACTTCCTTGACGGGTCAATTGCCGGCAAGGGCGGGTGCTGTTACGATAAATACGGCGGTTTCTGCCTTGAGGCGCAGCATTGCCCGGACTCGATCAATCAGCCCGTGTTCCCATCGATAGTATTGCTGCCTGATGAAACATATAAACAGACAACCGTCCATCGGTTCTCGGTTAAATAAACCATAGATACAAAATTTCTTAAGGAGAATAATATGTGGCCATTGATTATAGTTCTGTTAGTTGTTGTATTGATCGTAATGTTTGTCGTGGGGATATTTAACTCGCTTGTCCGCCTGCGTAATCAGGTTGATAACGCGTGGTCGCAGATCGATGTGCAGCTTAAACGCAGGCATGATCTTATACCGAATCTTGTCGAAACGGCTAAGGGATACATGACGCATGAACGCGAAACGTTCGAGGCGATCACCAACGCACGCAGCAAGGCAATGGGAGCGAACAACGTCTCCGAATCGGGCAAGGCCGAAGGGATGCTGTCCGAGGCACTTAGCAAATTCATGCTGGTTGTTGAGAATTATCCCGAACTGAAAGCAAACACAAACTTTCTGTCCTTGCAGGAAACGCTAACGAGCACAGAGAACAAGATCGCTTTTGCCCGTCAGGGGTATAATGATCAGGTATTGTTCTATAACAATAAAATTCAAATGTTCCCGTCAAACATCATCGCAGGTTCTTTCAACTTTACAAAACGCGATTTCTTCGAAATAGAGAACGAAGCCGAAAGAGAAGTACCGAAGGTTAGTTTTTAAAAAGCAGTAGTTATTAGATAATAGCTAATAGTTAAGATATTTTCTTATGTTGGCATTGTAAGTTTGATTGAGTTATATCGCACAGGGAAGATGACCACAGAATGCGCGGAAGAACACGGAGCAGCATAGCCGCAACTAAATAAATGGAACCGCGATTTTACAACAAAAGATTGACCACGGAAATACACGGAAAAACTACAATTACAGAACCACTAATTGATGCTAATGTGCGCGCACGAATAAGCTTATTTTCACCATGATTTTAACAATTAGGTAAAGTTTTTGAGAAGGAAAGGGACACCGTAAACGCAGGCTCCAGGTCCCAGCCTTCGCTGGGATGACATTCCTTTGGCGATATTTAAGATTTTTGGCCACGGATGAACACTGGATTAACACGTTTTTTGGGTTAAGTTTTAAAAGCTATTATGAATCACGAAGCACACGAAGATTAAAACTGGTTATGATCAGTGATAAGGCCTTCAAGGTATTTGGAATGTAACAGAATTATTGATGCCAGTACTGTGTTAATTAAGCGTTTAAATAGAAAATGTAAGCTGATTTTCATTCTTTTTTCGCCATTAAGCTATTCATTACGGCTATTATAGGACGAATACGGCCTTGCGCTTGAAAAATAAGCATTTTCAGCTTGAATTATACCTTGAATATTGTTATTGTGATGAATTGAGTATTGGGGAGATGGGATGATACTTGGATGCATCGCCCGACACTGTTAAAATACTCGTGAACAGTTAACGATATTAGGAGAAAACGATGAATTCAAGTTCTCAGTCAACCCGCAGATTTGTTTTGCCCTTATCGGTCCCGTTTGTATGGTGTTTGTTCTTTCTTTCTTTTTCTGTTTGTTTAGCCCAGCCAGTTTATATACCCGCCCCGCCAGGCTATGATCTAACCGAACCTGTTGCACTGAACAATTCCGGGCAGGTTGTTGGAACCGCATTATACGAAGAAGAGATCATAATTGAAATCTGGGACCCCATGACGGGCGAACTTATTATCGAGCGGGAAATCATCTGGCACTTCAGAGGTTTCCTCTGGCATAATGGTTCATATACCGACCTTGGAAGTTGGCACCCGATCGATATAAACGATTCAGGACAGATTCTCTGCAAAACATCATATTGGGGATCTCCAGACTTTGCGATTTGGCAAGGAGGTGCAGTAACAAATCTGCCTCTCGAGCGCGCTGGTGGAATCAACAATTCAGGACAAGTCTCTGGAATGATAGACGGTAAGCCCTGTATCTGGGATAACGGATCGGTCACCTATCTTGCAGGTAGCGGCAGTTATATCGTTGGCGGCGTAACCGGAGACATAAATTCTTCCGGTGAAGTAGTCGGTATTTCCCTTTCATCCCCCAGGACAGGTTGTAAATGGGGTTCGCTCGGTGCTCCCCAGTCACTCGGCTCACTTGACAACGGTGGTTCTACGCCCTTTGCAATAAACGACGATGGCGCTGTTGTTGGGCAAAGCTGGCTGGCGGATGGAAGTGGTCATGGTGACGTGGCCTTTATTTGGGAGCTGGGCAGCGGTATCCGTTGGCTTCAATCTCCCAGGTGGGGACGCTTTACTGACAGTTGTGCCATTGATATAAATAAACAGGGTAAAGTTGTTGGATTTTACGGAGAAGCACACCTGTATGGGGTTGTGGCGTGTATGTGGCAAAATGATATGGTTATAGACCTTAACATACTGCCCGGCTGCGATGAGCTCGATCAGGCGGTGGCGATAAACGATTCCGGCTGGATCCTCTGCGTGAGGGGAGTTACCGGCATCTTTGGCGATACGTATCTGATCGGGCCTGTAACAATGCCGACAACTGTTATAGATGGTGTATATCGTTTCGTTGAGGTCAATACTGATGACTGGGTTGACCCGCTTGCCGCCGAAGGATTTCGTTATGTTATGACGGGGACTTCGCTGTTCACTGATATTCTCGAATTTCCGACGGGTTTTGACCAGCCGTTTACGGTTATCGCAGAAGACACAACGCTAGGCAGTTTCAGCAATCCGGACGCACTTGATTTCGTTGCTCTGCTCGGCCACGGCGTTTCTGAATTCACCATAACAGGTATTACGCCTGTGGTTGATTCTGAAAACCCGATGGCCTTTCCCATAAGGTTGAGGTACGATACACCTAAGGCTGATTTTGACATGATCGCAATACGTCCCTTGATGGACCTGGCTGGCGATGATGGGCTGGTCAATCTCCTTGATTTTGCTGTTTTTTCCGAACAATGGCTTGTTGAGGATGAGGGTTTGTCGGCGGATATCGATCTTGATGGGATAGTCAGCCTTTCTGATTTTTGCTACTTCGCAAAAGACTGGCTGAATCCATAAGCCGTTGCCTATGGTTTTGCGACAAAAAAATTTACTGGAGATGAGGTTTCTCTGCCTTTTAAGGCCTAATACTGGATGTTTAACCATATCTTTCTTGCTATTTAGAGATTATTTTTGTATAATAACACGGTGTTTTAGAAGAAATTTCTAATGTAAAGAAGATTTTGTCAGTTTTGTAAATGGTTTTATTTTTTTTGGAGGTCAAGGGTTATGAAAAGGTTGCTTCTTGTGAGTTTGCTGCTGTTTGTTGTTAGTCCGCTGATTGCAGGGCCGACTGTGGTGTTTTCTGATGATTTTAACGATGGCGTTATTGACACGTCAAAATGGACCCTGTCCGAAGCCGGGGGCAGATACCCTGGAACCATCGGCAATTCCGTAACCGAAGCTGGCGGGATTCTTCGCATCGGTCAAGACAGCACCGATTCGGGCGGACGGATCATTTCGGCACCGATCACGGTCAATTCAACTGATATAATTACGATTTCAGCTCGCCTCCGTGTGCATAATGCCGGCAGTTACTTTTCAGGTGAAACTATGATGTATAACGGAGAAGGAGGTTTCCTTGCTCGTTACGGTCATTATAACTACCACTACAATCAAACAGTTGTTGGATTTGGTAATTTCTACAACGGTGAGCGTGTAGGTCCTCTTTGGGACCAGTGGTTTGATGAAGTTGTAACATACAATCCCGCAACAGGCGCGATTACATACACTGCAAATGGCCAAACAGTATCCTATACAGGTAATCCGCTCAACAGCAGCACGCTAAAGCTTGATATTGATTCCTATGGCTGGTGGACAGGCCACTACACTGAGTTCGATTATATAAGTGTAGCTCAAGTGCCGGAACCTGCTACAATGCTACTGCTTGGGCTGGGTGGAGTTTTATTGAGAAAACGCAAAAACTAAAACTTAAACGCAGTTCAATTTAATCAGTATTTCAAGGATCGTAAACCTATGTGGTTGCGATCCTTTTTCTTTATACTTACCGCCCACTATTATACAATCGAACATATTCAATGCATTGTTCAACTGTTGAAAACCCGCCGGATACTTTTGACTAACCGAGCTGCCCCATCAACATCTCGTTGATATTATCATGATCAGCCTCGGCCCAGTTCCTGCTGAGACCTGCTGAGACCATTGCATTGGAGCAATGATCCCACAACGCAAGCGCCTCTGTGCTTTTGTCGCAACAGCAAAGCTTCTCAAATATTTCGTCAAGCCTTTCCCATGTGTTATCCGGCTGGCCTGAAACGATCGCCGTGCAATACTTTTTGAACAGGCTACAGTATTTGCCTCCAAGCCTGGTCGAAGCCGCGACCCTGGACAAATGCTTTTGATACGGATAGCACTTGTCTTCAGCCAATAAGAATACCTTCATAAACTCATTGATCGCATTCAAGATAGCGTTGACGGCACATAGTATCTCAGCGTTCGACTCGACACCCCTGGGATAAGGATAGACATCAAGCAGCCAGTAACCGACCCTGAGCCAGTGGTATTTAATCCTGCGTACGAGTACATCGTGAGGATAAAATTTGTATTTTTCGACAAGGCCTTCGACACGCACACCGGGATCCGCAACTCTTACGGCATTTTGCCATACCCACATCCATTCATCGTTGAACTCGCTCAAATTCTTTTGCAGAGTATCCAGACAAATGATCGAAATATCAGCTTGGCTTATCCGCTGACCAAAATAGCTGGCGGCACTTTCAGGTTCGATAGAAATAAATAGATTTTCACGAGTCCTGACAATGCCTGCGTCAGCCAACTGACGCCCTATGCGATCAAAAGCCGCTTTGGAGCAAACTAAATTAACATTGACATCTGAATCCTTCTGATGCAGAGCCGCGGCCCTGCTGCCGGTTATGAAAACGCCAATATCCCGTTGTTCATCTTCAACGCCCGGCAGAGAATAGATCGCCTCTTCTACAAACCTGTCAACTTTAGCGGCATCCAGACCGCACCTTCCAACATCCGCTAACATTATTTTGCCTCCCTGAACATCTGAATATCTTATAAAGTCAACTGACCTAACAATATCCTGCATAAGTTTTTACAGAACTTGCAATATCCCAATCCTTCACTGACAGTATTGCATAACTAACGATGATTACATTGTTAATGATAGCCTGTATTATTAAAAAAATGTACTATTTTCTTAATTTTATTTTCTGATCATCAGACAATTTCTGTATTGTTGACATTTGGCGGCTGGACGGTTATCCTAAGCACAAATTACCAATTGATCGGGCACAGAGATAATATTCAATATTTTACTGGTTATCACCAGAAAGGTTTTCGATATGTGTAAGAATATTTCCAACTTTCAGCCATTCTTTCTTGTTCTGGCCGTTCTTGCCGCGTTGAGCGGATGTTCAAACAGTAATCACTATACCATAAAAACGATCTCGTCTGCCGGGACTGACAAAGGCGAACTGAAGAAAGTTCTGAAGCACTACAGAGGTGCCGGTGACGAACAAAAGCTTGCAGCGGCAAAGTTTCTGATCTCAAACATGCCGGGCCATGGATATGTCGAAGCGGTGTTCTACAATGACAAAGATGAGGAAGTTCCTTTCGAAGCTACTGACTACGAAAACTACAAGCAGGCCACGGCAGCTTTGGACCAACTGGAAAAGGAGCACGGCGAGTTACATTATCAGCGAAAGACATTCATCGATGATACTACAGTGATAAAAGCTGACTATCTTATTGAAAATATCGATCTTGCATTTGTTACCTGGAAACAGAATCAATGGGCAAGATCGCTGTCGTTTGAAGCATTCTGCGAGCATATCCTGCCCTACCGATGCAGCAATGAACCGATCAACAACTGGCGAAAAGAACTTGTGGAAAGATTCGAGGGTCTGCCCGAAAAAATGACCGATCCTTCCAATGCGAAAGAGGCATCCGGGCTTATCAACAAAGATATTCACAAACTGGTAAGATTCGACACACTTTACTACCTGCACCCAACCGATCAGGGATTCGACGAGATGCTGCAAACCGGGAAAGGCCGCTGCGAAGACATATCAAATATGATAAGTTACGCGATGCGGGCAAACGGGATAGCGGTAGCATCGGATTACACTCCGGCATGGGCAAATCGAGATAACAATCATGCATGGAACGCACATCTTGACAGTCAGGGCAGGGGAAGCGCCGGACTTGGGAACATTGCCGCAAAGGTTTACAGGAAAATGTACTCAACTCAAAAAGACGCGATAACATTCAGGAAGAAAAAAGACGAAACCATTCCGCGATGGTTAAAAGGAACTAACTTTATCGACGTAACTGACCAGTACTTTGAAACAAGCGATGTATCGGTTAAGCTTATCGAGGAGGAGCCTGCCGATGTGTCTTTTGCATATCTTTGCGTTTTCAACGGCGGCAAATGGGTACCGATCTGTTCCGGTGATATCGATTCCGGCAAAGCACTATTTACAAAACTGGGCCGAGGTATTGTTTATCTGCCTGCATACTATGCCGATGATAATATCCATCCTGCCGCCCCGCCATTCATCCTGACAAAGGGGGGCAAGGTCGAACTGCTGAACGGAACTTCGGACAACAATGATAATATCGAGGTCGAGATAACGACTTTAAAACCGGCTACAGACGATGACGACACACACATCGAGATCCCTCGGATCGTTGTCAAGCCGGATAAAAAATACAAAATGCTTTACTGGAACGGACAATGGGAATCACTAGGTTCACGAACAGCGACTGATGAGCCGGTCACTTTTGATAACCTGCCAAAAAACAGACTCTACTGGATGGTAGAAGAAAACTCAAAAAAACTGGAACGAATCTTCACGGTTAAAAACGATAAACAACTCTGGTGGTAATATGTGTGAACAGACCGATCCGAAAGTAATTGAAAAAATAAAATGGTGGCAGGGGCTAAAATTCGGCCTGTTTATGCATTGGGGCATCAACAGCGAATGGGGGGCGGTCGAATCATGGCCGATCGTAGACGATGAGCCTTATGGCCGAGATGCACTTGAGCAATGGGAGCAGAGCGGCTGCGACACCGAAAAATTCATGCAGACGTATTTCGATCTGAACAGGCTGTTCGATCCGAAAGATTTCGATCCTGGAAAATGGGCCGTGGCAGCAAAGAACGCAGGCATGAAATATGTCGTCTTTACAACCAAACACCATGACGGCTTTTGCATGTACGACAGCAAATACACAGACTTTCGCGCGACATCAGAAACGTGCCCGTTTCATACAAATCCAAACGCGGACATCGCAAGGCATGTGTTCGACGTTTTCAGAAAACACGGATTGGGGATCGGGGTATATTTCTCCAAGGCCGACTGGCACAACACTGATTACTGGACGCCTGATATGCCGAGGCTGTCAAAACATGTTAACTACGACATAAAAAAACACCCTGAAAAATGGGCAAAATACCAGCAGTTCGTTTATAACCAGATCAAGGAACTGCTGACCGATTACGGCAAAGTTGACGTTCTCTGGCTTGACAGCGACTGGGTATCGAAACCCGATGAAGACATTAAAATGGACAGCATTGCTGAGATAGCAAGAAAGGCTCAGCCCGGTATTCTGGTTGTTGACCGTGCCATTGGCGGCAGGAACGAAAACTACCGAACTCCCGAACAGAAAGTTCCCGCAACGCCGCCGGACTATCCGTGGGAAACGTGTATGACAATGGCCGATCAATGGTCGTACAAGCCGGGCGACAACTACAAATCGACGCGCGAACTTATCCAGATGCTGATCGACATCGTTGCCAAAGGCGGCAATTTCCTGCTTAATGTTGGGCCTGATGCTGACGGCAATTTCGATGATGTCGCCAACGACAGGCTCGCGGAAATAGCTAAGTGGATGGATATAAACAAAGAAGCTATATATCAAACGGAGGCGATCGAGCCATATAAAATCAACGGTCTTTGTGTGACAAAAAAAGGCGAGCTGACCTATATTTACTACCTTGCCAGGGAGGATGAGAGTGGGCTGCCTGAAAAACTAAAGGTTGACTTCATCAGCAAATCGGGTAGAGTCAGACTTCTGGGATGCGATTCAATCGTTGATCACAATTGCGACAACGGGTATCTTACCATCTGCATCCCGTCAAAAACCGTCTCAAACCCGCCCTGCGAACACGTATGGGTATTTGAAGTTACAGATGCCGAAATTAATGTATAGCATTCGCTCGAAAAGGAATTCTTTATGAACATGCAAACCATAGACTGGGCAATCGTGATCGGCCTGCTGGTACTGTTAACTGCCGGCGCACTATCAACCAGGCGATACACAAAAAGTGTTTCAGCGTTTCTCGCTGCAAACCGTTGCGGAGGTCGATATTTGCTGTCTGTTTCCAGCGGGATGGCTCAGCTTGGCGTCATCACACTGGTAATGTTCTTCGAGCAGAATTATGAAATAGGATTCACCTCGCAGTGGTGGGGAATGATGACGTTTCCAATTGGGATAATCATGGCGATTACTGGCTGGGTGTATTATCGATTCCGGCAGACTCGTGCATTAACACTGGCCCAGTTTTTTGAAATGCGATACAGCCGGAACTTCCGTGTCTTTACTGGTCTGATATCATTTCTGGCAGGAGTGATAAACTTTGCAATATTCCCCGCGATCGGGGCGCGTTTTTTCATCTGGCTGTGCGGTCTTCCCCAGGACATTCCCCTGCCCCTGGTGGAAATGAGTATCCCCGCTTTTCCTTTTGTTATGTTCTGCCTGCTGAGCATTTCTCTGACCTTTACGTTTCTTGGCGGCCAGATCGCGATCATGCTCACTGATTTTATTCAGGGGACCTTGGCAAATGTCATTTTTGCGGTCGTCATTTTCTACCTGCTGACTCACATTAGCTGGTCGCAGATATCCGAGACGCTGCTTGCTGCTGAACCCGGCAGGTCGATGATCAATCCTTTCGACCTGGGAAAAGAAAAGAATTTTGACTTCTGGTTTTATGTGATCGCGGTGATCATTATGTTTTACAGCCCGCTTGGATGGCAGGGAACGGCAGGCTATAACAGTTCGGCCAAAAGCCCTCACGAATCCAAAATGGCAATCATGCTGGGCGGTTGGCGATGGTATGTTTTTATTCCATTGGTCGTGATCGTTATTCCACTGTGTGTGAAGACTTTTATGACACACCCGGATTATGCCGAAGACGCACGCCATATCAAGCAGCAATATGTAAGCATCACCGACCGTGGATTTGCGCAAGACCTTCCTGCAGACCAGATCGATGCTGACGCAGAGCCAAACGAACTCCAGCGTCAGGCCAGAACTCCGCTGTTCCTGGGCACTTTTCTGGGCAAGGGATTGCTTGGACTGCTCTGTGCGACGATGCTGGGCGCTTTTATCAGTACCCATGACACCTATCTGCATTCGTGGGGAAGTATTCTTGTGCAGGATGTGATACTTCCGTTCAAGAAAAAGCCGCTGACTCAAAACCAGCATCTGTGGGCGCTGCGTTTATCGATTTTTATGGTAGCTGTAGCGATTTTCATATTCAGCCTGCTCTTTAAGCAATCGCAGCACATTATCATGTTTACCGCCGTTACCGCCTCCATTTTTACCGGCGGCGTCGGAATGGTGATTATCGGGGGCTTGTATTGGAAAAGAGGTTCCATTCAGGCGGCATGGTCTACGATGATTGTCGGCATGGTTCTTTCGCTCATCGGAATCTTCATCACCCAGGCCCCCGATAATTATTTTGAAACTGCCAGTACGCTGGCTTTCTGGCAAGGACTTGGCAATATCTGCTCCTATGTAAATCTCGAAGCACGATATTGGTCGCTTTTGAATACGATCCTCGAACTGACCGGTCAACAGGTCTCGTTTTGTGTTATCGGTGCTTCAGTGATGACTTATTTACTGGTGTCGCTGTTTGGACCCAAAGCCGATGTCAATATGGATAAACTCCTGCACCGCGGTAAATATGCTGTTCAGGGCGAGGACTCAACATCTTTCAAGGAAGCCAAAACCATCCTCCAGAAACTTGGCATTTCCCGTGAGTTTACTACCTGGGATAAAATTGTCGCCGCCCTGACACTGGCTTGGCCGATGGCCTGGTTTTTGGTATTCATCCTGGGCAACTGTTATCATCTGTATTCGCGTGTTGGTATTTCAGACCAGGCATGGCTGTCATTCTGGCACAAATGGACATGGCTGATCTTCTGGATGTCGGTAGTCCTGACGGTATGGTTCTTTATCGGCGGTTTCCGTGACATCGTGTACCTGTTTAGAACACTTCGAGCATCTAAGACCAATGAAGC
Organism: Anaerohalosphaeraceae bacterium; assembly: GCA_030641315.1. GTDB lineage: Bacteria > Planctomycetota > Phycisphaerae > Sedimentisphaerales > Anaerohalosphaeraceae > DAOWHR01. The sequence goes on from DAOWHR010000353.1 coordinate 11,916, forward strand.
GGACGATGGACGTGTAGAAGAACACGTTGCCACCGAAAGCAAATCGTCTTAGTCGCTCCGTAACGACAATTCGCTCCGACATGGAACGTTTTATGGAAAAACATTTCCCGGTATAAGGAATTGACGGATATGCCATGCGGTGAGAGCTGTTACAATCTCACCGCATGATTGTTTTATTTATTCTGTCCATGTCCTGCCATTGCTGCTTACATTGACGGTCACAATCTTGCCGCCTGCGAGTTTAACTTTCGCTGTAGCAGTATATCCTCTGTCTTTGCTGATCATCCTGATCGGACCGGCAAGTGATCTATCCTTCAGTTTACCCATGTTTAGTTCTTCGAGGTTCTCAGCATACTTGCCGTTTCTGCGAACATATTCTTCCTGTGCATAGAGAATCTTAAACAGCAGATACCTCGCTTTTGCGGTCTGGTCCTCGACAAACTCAACATCAGTGCTGCCGACGGGCTTTTGCGAATACTGCAAATATCCCCATGTTTCGGGCCGATGCATATTGATCACACCCTGCGGCGACCATATCCAGTTTTCCTCATTGCCGGAAGCATGAGGGGCGCCTATCTCGGGTATTCTGACATACTTACCGTCAACAACCTTATGCTCCCATTCGACCCGTGAAAAACCGATCCGCCATTGATCTCCGTCTGCCGGCGGGCAATCGACGCCAGCATGTTC
>DAOWHR010000334.1 GCA_030641315.1 Anaerohalosphaeraceae bacterium
ACACCTCTGTAATCTCCCGTAATAACAACTGTAAAACTCGTTAAATGACGTTTTACAACCCATTATTACAGGTTTTTAGTTACAGTGGTACAATTTTCAACCGCCCGCCAGGTGGTACAATTTTGCTCCGCCGTTTATAGATACTTACCATCTCTAAATTTTACTATAAATCTGCTTAATGTGTCCTGTGCCACATCTTGCGCATCATGCTCACGAAAACCACGTTTCATCGCAAATCCAATAATCATTGGATGGGCAAACCTGGAAAATTGATCCCAGGCCGGCCCACCTTCAGAAGAGCGAAGCTCTTCTAATAATATTGTCGTTGTTACCCAATCCATTACACTCTCAGATTTAACTTTTCATATTATACCATAATTCATTTAAGAATTCAATGTTTTCGCTGCTGGTCTCTGGCATATAAAACACTAACAACACGTCATTTACATCAACTGTAGGCCACATAAATAAATTTTAAAAAAATATCACTTTTTTGTTGCGCTTGAGCCCTGGTGCGCTACAATATATATATGAAAGTATACTTTGAAAGGATTAAAAACATGACACTAACAATCAGAAAAATCATCATTAGTGCAATTGTTGCTATGATTTTCATGGCAGCAAACATCGTTGTAATTGCAAACTGGCTGGCTGACACCGGAGTTGAACAGAAAGCAAGTTATGTGAAAGAACAATTTTTAACTGGAACGGCTCTAACAATAATTTTTGCCCTACTAATACTCCTTGTTTCTCCCAGAAATGGCAAAACTGCAAGATTTTCCCGAACTTGCCCAGTGTGCGACGAACGATTATCCGGCAATGTTAAATACTGCTCGGAGTGCGGTTCAAGAATCTAATCTGTGTACAATCGGTTTTGTAATTGATCACGGCCTTTTTCGAACAATGCATTTGTTGAGTTCTTCGGCTGAAATTTGACATTAGTCACATTCATTGCAAAGAGCAAACTGTTGGCACAGTCTGGATTATTGACAGCCCAGCTCAACGGCAGCGACTCACAAGGGAGATATTTAGGTTTTGCAGGACATTGACATTCAACTGCCAACCTTGCGAATGGCAGCGATGTCAATATCACATTGACTATCAAAAGGATCGCTGCCGCTGCCAATAATACCCAATACACCTTTACACATTTTGTTTTAATTCCAAATCACCTCAATTACTATAATCAGCACCTACCTGGCACTGCTGAACGCCTTGCATCCGTTAAGCTGATAAACATCTCGTCCTTCTCTTTTGAGCTTGAGCTCTTATCTCGTAGGGAGGAGGCTTTCTCAGCGAGCCTTTTTAGTGCAGCTTCAAAACGGCTAGATAACTTCCAGCCGGACTGACCGCCATACCTGGTATTGAAACTGCTTACATGTTCAATCAAGCCCAGCCTTGATAGTTTGCTTCTGGTTCTTTCTAAAATCCTCTTTGAGATCATATATTTATCCTGAATGTAATTGAGGCTTGGTTGTATGGTACTGTTAGTCCATTTGAGTTCGAAGAGAATACATGTAGCTGCATATTGCTGATTTCTGTTGCCGGGATAAAGCATTTCAACTAAGTCACTGTAATCGGCTATGTCTTTTCTGTAGTTGAAGTGAATCTTTGTGTATTCCGGCATGTTATATTTTGACCCCAGCCTTTTTGGTACAAATATAGGCTTCGACGCGGGACAAGAGTGTCAAGGCTGTGTTAAAAAAAGTGGGACATGTATTTATAATTTTCGGTTTGCACCAAAGATGCGGCCAATTGGGCAGCGAGGACATCAAGAAGGTAGATTAGTGAGCAAAGAGGCTCTTATAAATACTCTTTTAAGAGGGCTGAATAAAGAAAATTTGGGAGGGTTAATTACTTGTCAATTCGATGCTTTGTGGTAGGAGACGTAAACATCTATTTTGTCGTCAATACGGCGTCAGTCGCTGGCAATTTACAAAAAAAGAAGGAAAGTTGAAATATCGTTAAGCATCCTGTAATCCTGTAACACAGTAAGCGTAAATCGCCTATTGACAGGTTCTGTCAGTATGGGGCAAAAAGCAGGTGATATTTTCACAAATTAAAATCCTTGTTTTTAATCAGAAACCATATTAATAATAGTCCTTACGAACGCTTAACAATTACAGAAAGAATAGATGATAAAATATAAGCGGCTAAACAAATATGCCAGAAATTAAACTAACACCAACAGGACAACTTTGGCGGGTATCAGAAGACCCATCGGCCCCTTTACTTAAGGGGATGAAAAACGCATTTGAGAAAAACTGGCCAGAAGGATTATTTGTACTGGCTGCCGAGAAAATTGATCCGGCTAATTCTCAAACGCTACGTTACTGGCAGAACATTGCCAATCACTATTTGACCGAGTTATGTCATATCTCTGAATCGGAAAATGAAGTTTTCATCTCTTCTCCAGTCGACAGTGAACTATCGACATGGTTACTGACGGCGCCACCAATGGTGGGCGGCGAGTATTTATCTGTTGAGATGCTGCGATCGATCTGGAATAAATTAGATCAATGGGCTAATCGACAGATCCATGTGGCTGGCGGAACAAAGGCATTTCTTAATAATTGGGCGCCGAAGTGGCATCAGGTGGGACGTGTCTGCTTTCATTTAGCTGAAAATAAGGCTGATCAATCCTGCCCTTTTGCGTTTTTAGCTACTTATTCAACGGGTTTCAGTTCCAGCGGGAAACTAAAACACCTGCCTCTCCGCAACGCCTTGGAACAATACGCCGGAGCGAAAAAACGTTCGGCTCTAATCAATCTGTTGTCTCCCGTGCAACAGGCCGCCTCCTCTGTTTCCTGGGTTGCCCAACTAATTGATTCTGGTCAAGTATATCAACCTTTGGCTTGGACAGCAGAATCTGCTTATCAGTTTTTGCGGTCAGTGCCAGAACTGGAAGAGGCCGGGCTAATGGTACGTTTGCCGAACTGGTGGAAAAAACGAACCCGTCCAACCGTTTCCGTAACTATCGGCCAGAAAAAGAGGTCTCGACTGGGCGCAGAGGCAATGCTGGATTTTAAAGTCGGATGTTTACTGGGAAATGAAGCAATAACAGAACAGGAACTTAAGCAATTGCTGACAGGCAATGAAGGGCTTGTCTGGTTCAAGGGGCAATGGGTGGAAGTCGATCGTGCCAAATTGCAAGAGGCCGTTGAGCATTGGGAAAAACTTCAGCGACAGTCCAGAGATGGCGAGATTTCATTTATTGAAGGTATGCGACTTTTGGCTGGTGCATCTTCAGATTTGAAACAGGAGGAGAAAGTTGGCACAGAGTGTCCGTGGGTGCATGTTTCTGCGGGAGATACAATGCTTCAGATCCTGCAGGAACTTCGCGATCCGACCGGCTTAACGCATGTTGATCTTGGCAAGACAGTACAAGCAACTTTACGCCCGTACCAACAGCAGGGAATAGCCTGGCTGAATCTCCTCGTGCAATTGGGATTAGGAGCCTGTCTGGCCGATGACATGGGATTAGGTAAAACGTTGCAGGTATTGGCGCTGCTGTCTGCTTTTCGACATGACCAGAACAGGCAAAAAACAACTCCTTCTCTGCTGGTTGTTCCGGCATCGCTGTTGGGCAACTGGAGACAGGAGGCACAGCGTTTTACTCCTTCATTGAAATTGACATTTCTACATCCGGCAGAGAACGATCCCAAAGCCATAAACAAAATTGCCGCTGCACCACAGGAAGAACTTGCTCAAACTGACCTGGCTGTAACCACTTACTCCATGCTGAACCGTCAGGGATGGTTGGCCAATGTAAATTGGAAACTGATCATTCTGGACGAGGCTCAGGCCATCAAGAATCCTTCGACCCGGCAGAGCAAGGCCGCAAAAAAACTACCTGCCAGTGCCCGTATTGTGCTGACCGGTACGCCGGTCGAGAACCGTATTGGGGACTTGTGGTCACTGTTTGATTTCCTGAATCCAGGTTTGCTCGGATCGGCATCGGTGTTTAAGTCCTTTATTAAACAGTTACAGCAGCGAACTCAGGATCAATATGGACCGCTGCGCCGACTGGTCAGCCCCTATATCCTGCGCCGCTTAAAAACAGATAGGTCCATTATTCCCGATCTTCCGGAAAAGATTGAAACATCCTCATATTGCAAACTGAGCAAGACGCAGATCAAGCTTTATGACCAAGCCGTTAAGTCCCTTAAATCGGCACTTGAAACGACTGACGGCATTGCTCGCCGGGGAGTTGTGCTACAATATCTGATGCGGCTTAAACAGATTTGTAATCATCCCGGCCAGCTAAGAGGAGATGGAAATTATGCCCCGGATGACAGCGGTAAGTTTATCCGGCTGGGGCAGATTTGTGAAGAAATCGCATCCAGACAGGAAAAAGTATTGATTTTCACACAATTTCGCGAAATCACCGATCCGCTGTCAGATTATCTGTCGACCGTATTCGGAAAAGCTGGATTAATCCTTCACGGGGGAGTGCAGGTTCGAAAACGAAAACACTTGGTCGATCAGTTTCAGCGTGAAGACGGACCGCCATTCTTTATTTTGTCTCTGAAAGCCGGTGGAACAGGATTGAATTTGACGGCCGCCTCGCATATAATCCACTTCGATCGATGGTGGAATCCTGCAGTGGAAAATCAGGCGACCGATAGAGCATTTAGAATTGGTCAGAAGCGAAATGTTCTGGTACACAAGTTTGTGACAACCGGTACGATCGAAGAACGAATTGATGAGATGATTACGGAAAAGCAAAAAATGGCAGACGAAATCCTGGCTGCTGATGGCCAGTTAAAAGTGACGGAAATGTCGGATGAACAGTTGCTTGAGATTGTTCGTCTGGATGTAAAGCGTGCTCAATTGTAAAGGAAGTATTCGTGTCTTATTATTGGCGTCCCTATGTTCCAGTGGCACAGCGGCGTGTTAAAGCCCTGAAAAAGATTGAAAGATTACGAAAACAAGGCATCGATATCCAGCCGGTCGAGATCGAAGGCAGAACCATCGCCCGCAGCTTCTGGGGCAAGGCGTGGTGTGACCATCTGGAGTCATTTTCTGATTTCTCCAATCGGCTTCCTCGAGGCAGGACCTATGTACGAAATGGTTCGGTCTGTCATTTGGAGATTAAAAAAGGCCGGGTCGAAGCCATAGTAAGCGGTTCGGAACTCTATAAGGTTGCGGTTGACATTAAACCATTAAAATCACCCATTTGGAAGTCCATCAAACAGCTCTGCTCCGGTAAGATTGGTTCTATGCTTGAATTGCTGCAGGGGCGTTTGTCAGACCATGTCATGTCAATTGTAACACACCGCCACAAAGGATTGATGCCGCTGACCGGAGAGATATCTCTAAAGTGCTCATGTCCTGATTGGGCCGTGATGTGCAAACACGTTGCCGCCGTCATGTATGGCGTTGGCAGCCGGCTCGATCAGTTGCCTGAACTTCTCTTTACCCTCCGCGGGGTGAATGCTGACGAACTTATCACAGCTGACATGGCACTTCCAATGTCCGACGCAAAATCGGCTGGAAATATTATTGCCGATAACCAGATATCTGACATCTTCGGAATTGAGATGGACATGGAAATCGCCGTAGATCAAGAAGTTAATCCGTCAACTCCGGCAAAAAAGTCAATACGATCGAAGAAGCGTAATACTTCTCACAAAAAAATAGTCCAGATTCACGTTACAAAATCTCAGAAAACTCGAAAGAAACCGAAGAAAACCGTTAAAAAGGTTTCTTTACGCTCGAAGACGCAAAAGAAAACAGCCCGAACTGCCAGGAAAACTCCGAAATCTTCAGTTCCGTCACATCGGCATCCCACTGGAAATTCCGTAAGAAAACTGCGTAACAAACTTGGTCTTTCTGTGACTCATTTTGCTGAGCAACTGGGAGTTTCTTCTGCGATTATCTATCGTTGGGAGAAAACCAAGGGAAGACTGAATTTACATAATCGTTCACTTGTCGCGATCGCTCAAATGAATCAAAAGGCTAAGCCGAAATCGGGTTAATCATTCACTATTCGATGCCTGTAAAGTATTTCTGGACACAATGACCCTAATGATACGATACTTTATATATAAAGGGGCCGAGCATCCTTGCTCAGCCCTTCGTGAGGCAGCATTATGGATAGGGTAATCCGGCAGAACTTCGCAAAAAGAGCCGAATTATCCGAATGCTGCCATCTTTCAATGTCTTGTAATGTTTTCTTGATATAGTTTTTTGAGGTTAGCTGAACAGGCTCGTTCTGATCGGTTTCGCATAGAGATCAACATATTATTCAAATAGAAACGAGTCACAGCGAGCCAGAAACGATTGATCAGACAGTTATTCATTGTATTATATCCTTCGAGCAAGTCGGCAATGTTTCCGGATTATGCTCTTCAACCAGTCTGGCAAGCAGGGTGACTCGACGGACAACAGCTTCCAGGGAACCGTTTTTCGCTGCCCAGACCTCCAACGTCAAATATGAATCGCTGCGGCGATCCGGAATCGGGATTTTCATATTCACCAATAGCTTAGAATCAACCAGTTCGGATACTTGCCAACTAAGCGTACGAGGAGTGCCATCGCGATTAGTCAGCATCAGATTGAGTTTTGCAAAGTCCAGTTTTTCCGCAGCAATGCATATCACCTGCCACCATGTCTGGAAATCTTTAGCTCTTCGAAAGTGCAGTTCAACTTCTTCAAAGTTCTTTCGTTCAATATTTTGCTGACTGGACAGTGCCTTACGACTCTGGATGCCGGCCATCGTTTCCCGCAGCCGAATTGATCCAATGATTCGGAAGATCAGCAGCAGGATGAGCAGGCAAGAAAATAAAACCAGAACTGAGGCGGTACTCCGCGTCGCCAGCAGTAAAAAGCCCATGCCTGCAATGCCCAGCGTGATGATATAAGCAATGATTGCCACCTGATGCTGAGAGAAACCCATATCCAGCAAACGATGGTGGAAATGACTTCGATCAGGACTCATTACTCCCCGTCGCTGCAAAAATCTGCGAAGCATGCTAAAGAAAGTATCGAAAATAGGAATACCCAGAACCAGAATCGGCAAGGCAATGCCAACCAGTGCATAACTCTTAGATGCGGTCATGACAGAGGCCGATGCGATAGTAAAACCGATAAAAAGGCTTCCACAGTCACCCATGAATATTTTGGCGGGGCTGAAGTTGAAGAATAAAAAACCTGTAAGTGAACCCAGCATCGCCAGCATTAGTACAGCCAAAACAACACTTCCGTTCATGACAGCCAATACGCCGATAACTCCGCATGCGATAGCCGAGATGCCAGCAGCCAAACCATCCAGGCCATCGATAATATTGACAGCATTGGTAATGCCCACGATCCATATGATCGTGATCAGATAGCCGTAGAAGCCAAAATCAACTGAAAACAGGTCTTTGACCACAATCGTCTGAATATGTATACCTGACGCACAGACAATGATAGCTGCAACCAGCTGGATCAACAGCTTGATTCTAGCGCGTAGCCCATATAGATCATCATACAGCCCCATAGCAAACATCATTATGCTGCCAGCCAGCAAAGCTGGTATTTTGATACCCAGGTCGCGAAAGCTATCGCCAACAGCATTTTGAACGAACAATACCGGCAGCATGGATATGATCGCAGCGAAGAAGATAGCCACGCCACCCAACCTTGCTATTGGCTGCTGATGTATACTGCGAGCATTGGGCTGATCAACCCAGCCCCTGCACCGGGCCACCCAGATCATCAGTGGTGTCGCTCCCATCGCAAGCAATAAGCTTAAACAGTATGTAAATAAATAGGTTTTCATGATTATTTGGTTATTCAGCTGAGTGACTATTCGAAGCTGTCAGATTGGAGTCTGTTTGTTCCCCTTAGGAAATGGGTTCGTTTCGAAATTTGGAGTTAAAGCTCTGGATTGACACAAATCTGAGTCTTCTAACCCTGCAATTTATCCGCCCTGCCGAACTCTTTCTTTCTAACGTAGTAAACTGCTGACACTGAAAGGATACCAACTAAGTCGGCCAGGTAATCCGCCAGACTGCAAGACCGGTTGAACATCGGCTGTGTAATCTCATCTACAACACAAATCAGTGCAAGGACAATGATCACACACACAATTCCCATGATCATGCGCCGAAAGACTACAGCCTGTAAAGCAAGAATCGTTATAACAGCATAGACAATTATATGAAGCAGCTTATCAAAGCTGAGAAAATCAAGTGACGCTGGAACCTTCTCTTGTGGTATATGGGTAAGGACCATAACCACTGCAACAGCGATCGCGGCAACTGTGAGTTTTTTGTTATTTACTGTAAGCATTACTCGCTCATGTTTTAAGTTTCAGGTTTTCCGCCTACGCCAAGGCTATGGCAAGACAAGTAGTCCCATATCGAAATCACCGCCTGGGGTGAAGCCTGTCTGGGTCAAATTGAATTAGCCATTTTGTATTGAACATGATACCAACTTAAAACCTGTTCTTTAAATACCTACTCTGTCGGCTAATCCCCCAGTCGATTTAATCGTTGTGTTGTAATTTCAAGAAACCGCTCTTGCAATCGGACTGTTAGTGCCGATTTGGTGATCAAATCTGTGAATTTGTTACTCAAGTCGAGTAGTTCAGCGATTTTACTTTCAGCATAATTTGCCTCTATCCCAATACTTTCTGCAAAGGCAAGAAAATCATTTCTATTGAGACGGTTTCGTTTGCCATTAAGCGTCAGCGCCATTTCCTCTGCTTCTTCTGGTATTACCAGCCTTGATGAAACGAGGTCATAAACCGGGCTAAGTGCAACAACACTCTTTTGATCAGTTAGCAGAGAAAAGTTTTTCCTATGAGCATCGCCATTGCCGATAGCAAAGTTAAAAATTGTCATTTCGTAAAATCGCTGAAGTTCAATAGGAACAAAACTGCAGTAATCACGAATAACCTTGGCAATTTGTATATGGCTGCCGGCATATTTGTCAGGCCCGCCGAGTATCTGGTGAATATCTTCACAGGCAAGCTTTTCCATGCGATTGCCTTTTTTAAAACGATCAAATCGTTTAACCAGATAGGCCTGTGAGCCGTCAGCCAATTTAAGCAAGATCGACTGGGCGGTATTAAGACCAAACAGGCTGCCCATTTGCATGCATAGATATTCGTTCTGCGGCAATTGAGCAAATTCCTGTGTTTGCGGTTTGAGGATATACTGGCCATTGCGGGCAACCGGCAGCAGTTCATTACCCTCAAGACGAACAGACAGTTTGGGCTGAACACCTGATATACTGAGTTTGCCGGCAAGCTTTTGGGCTTCTATGCTGATCTGGTCTAAGCTTATAGAGATACCTGGCCTGACAGGCTTGCCAAACATCGATTGCAGCCGTTTGTCGCTATGATCAATCCTGGTCATTTTTAACCTCCTGCAAACTGACAGCCCCAATGCAATCGTCACAGGTTCGCATTAATAGCCCAAATATATCATGGGCATCAACCTTGATCGTAGGTGCAACAATGTGAAGATACCAACCCTCTGGAACAAGGCCTGCAAAAAAGGGAAATATAATCTCTGATTCAAACGCCTCTCCCTGTAGCGGCAGCGTCAGAGAGATCGCTGTCCCATCAGCCAGGTAGTTGCCATCATAGAGAAATCTGTAGCCCCCGCCGGATAGTTCGCTAAGAGTGCCAGCAAATTTCCTGCGGTAGTAAACTTTTGCTTGCCGGGTCATGGTTTACGCCTTATACACAGCTCGTAGCCCAGCAGGTCAAGAATCTGGTTAACCTTGTCAAGACGAACAGTTGGCTTGCCATGTTCAACTTCCCTGATAAACCGAATCCCAACTCCAGCCCGCTTTGCCAACTGTGCCCGAGTCAAACCAGCGGCCTTACGCATCGCCATAATTTCCTTTGCAAATCCCACAATAGTCCCTTTAGGGCACAATAGCATCTCTTTCTTTCGTACTATCGACTAGTTGTGACAAAAAGTAAAGCATTTTATACCCGATAGGGTATTAAAAGTGAAAATTTAGTATTTTTCATATAACCTAAGGCTCGAAAAGTCAATTTTATACCCTTTCGGGTACATTTTCAGTTTCATTTCAAATGCCGACTCTGACGACTGAACCTTATCATCTAAGATTTTAAAGCTGTCAGGTCGTTTAATTTTAGCTCTGAAAAAACTCGATCGTGTCTTTAAGGCCCCTGTCAAAATCACCGCCGGGGGTGAAGCCTGTCTTGGTTATTCTGTCGATCGCTGCCTGTGAATGTTTAACATCGCCTGCCCTTACCTGGGCATAAACTATCTCGGAGTTGGAACCGGTAATATAGCGGAAGAAATACTTCGCCCGTTCATGAACCCATGATCGGCTGTAAACAACATGTTCATCAACCATTGCAAGATCCTTATTTAACACCGCTTTGCCAAAATTCCGTTTGCTGACCATGCTCTAAAAAAGAAGTTATCTGAGATTTTCCGCTTAGAGCAGCTTTTCTAAAGATATCACGTTGCAAAAAATGCTTGCTATTGCCTGAAGCACATCCTGATATTGTAATCATATTCTGGTCCGTCAATAGCTTATCGACTAGGCCTTTACTATTTTGCTTCTTCCAGCTTTAACATCCTTCGTTGCATTTCTGGTATCTATAACCAGCTTTGAATTCTTTACTATCCACCTATAATCGTAATCGCTATGGTTCGTGGAGATCAAAACCACATCATAAGAAGAAAGCATTTTTTCAGAAAGCGGCTTACTTTTCATTTTCAGGTCATAGTCACGCTGCTTGTGGGTCCTTGGAATATAAGGATCGTTGTAATCTACCTTAGCACCCTTCTCCTTCAGAATCTCGATCAACTCAAGGGAGGGAGACTCACGGACATCATCGATATCTGGCTTGTAAGCAAGGCCAAGAACAAGAACCTTTGAACCGTTTAAGCTCTTCCTCTTTTGGTTTAAGGCTTCCATGGTCCGCTGGATAACATAGTGTGGCATATCTGTATTGATCTCTCCGGCAAGCTCTATGAAACGGGTTGGCATGCCATACTGACGTGCCTTCCAAGTGAGATAGAACGGGTCGATCGGAATGCAGTGCCCGCCAAGGCCAGGGCCTGGATAAAAGGGACTGTAGCCAAACGGCTTTGTGCTGGCTGCACGAATAACTTCCCACACATCAATATCCATTCGGTCAAAGACCATCTTCAGTTCGTTGACCATGGCGATATTGATACAACGATAAACATTCTCTATGATCTTGGTTGCCTCGGCAGCTTCTACAGATGAAACAGGAACTATAGTCTCAATAGCAAGCTCATAGATACTCTTTGCAATATCACGACAGCTATCCGTAAGTCCACCAACAACCTTAGGTATAGTCTTGGTCGTAAAATGTTTGTTGCCTGGATCTTCACGCTCTGGTGAATAGGCAAGATAGAAATCCTTACCAGCCTTTAAACCACCAGCTTCAAGGATAGGTGCCATCAGATCCCGGGTTGTACCTGGATAGGTGGTGCTTTCAAGTGTGATCAACTGACCGGAACAGAGGTATCTTGCAATAGTCTTACAAGAGCTGACAACATACGTCATATCCGGCTCACGGTTTTCAGTAAGCGGGGTTGGGACACATATAAGTACAGCATCAACGCTCCTGATCCTTGACATATTGGTAGTAGCTGAAAACTTCTTTGTATCTACCATTTTTTTGACTTGGGCGTGGGGCACATTTTTTATGATGCTGCTTCCTGAGTTCAGGACCTTTACCTTTTTTTCATCAATATCAAAGCCAAGCACCTTGACTCCGGCAGAAGCAAACTCTCGGGCAAGTGGCAGGCCCACATAACCCAGGCCAAGAATGCCTACAACAACTTGTTTACTTTCAATTTTAGACTGAAGCTGATTCACGAATTTTCTCCTATTTGGTTATAATTGGTTGTCAGACAAAATTTTGACTATACGTTCTGAGGCCTTTCCATCCCACAGCGGTGGCACTTGCGGATCTCGCCAGTTGCCGCTGGTGGCGTTCTGATAAGCATGAAGGATTTTTTGGGTATCAGTACCCACGACCTGATTCGAACCCATTTCAGCCGTAATCGGGCGTTCGGTGTTTTCACGAAGCGTGATACAGGGAATCTTTAAAACCGTTGTCTCTTCCTGGATCCCGCCGGAGTCGGTCAGTACCAGTTTGGCACTGGAGGTTAGTTTCAGGAAGTCCAGATACCCAATCGGATCGAGCAGATGCAGATTTGTCATCCCATCAATTCGATTACCAAGATTTGTGCCGGTGATATTCTTTCTGGTACGCGGATGCATCGGAAAGATAATTGGCATATCGTTCTGGATAACTTCCAGGGCATCAAGAATGCGGCTAAAAACAACTGGGTCATCGACATTGCTGGGGCGATGCATTGTAAGAACCGCAAAGCTGTCACCATTGACTCCGAATTGGCTTTGTATTTCAGAAAGAATATTTGACTGCTGAGACTTTTCCAGGTTTTTCAGCAGCGTATCGATCATTACATGGCCAACCATATGAATCTTATCCTTGCTGACGCCTTCAGCCAAAAGATTATCAACGCCGCTTTGCTCGGTACAGAAAAGCAGATCAGAAATAGAATCGGTCAAAACACGATTGATCTCTTCAGGCATAGCCCTGTCGCCACTACGAAGCCCAGCTTCAACATGGATCAGCTTTATGCCAAGTTTAACAGCGACTAGCCCACAAGCGATGGTACTGTTGACATCACCGACAACTAAGACGGCATCTGGCTTATGTTCAAGGCAGATCGGTTCGAAGGCCTTCATTATCTCAGCGGTCTGTACAGCATGTGAGGCTGAACCAATACCAAGGTTGATATCAGGCTCTGGTATACCAAGTTGGCGAAAGAAAAGATCGCTCATCTTCTCATCATAATGCTGTCCCGTATGAACCAGAATGGGATCAATCTCCGGATGTTTCGAATACTCTGCCATCAACGGAGCAATCTTCATGAAATTTGGCCGGGCACCTACTATATTGATTATTTTCACTTTATTATTCCTCTCTAAAAAAGCGATTATCTTTGTCCTGTGATTTTTGCACATAACACCTTAAACACAAACTCGGACAACAGCATCTGCCATTTGAGCCGGT
>DAOWHR010000129.1 GCA_030641315.1 Anaerohalosphaeraceae bacterium
ACCAAGCACAGGCGATGCGAAAATTAAGGTTAATATGAACAGAAAAAAAACGCGTGAGGTGACAGGTCTGCTTCTCATCTTCTTCTCTCCCTTGTAACAGAAAATTCAGTTGACAACACTCCGCATGAATCTAACGAAAACGAAAGATCACACAAAATCCCCAGGATGCCCTCAACACGCAGATGCAATCGTGTGCTCCGTCAACGATGGAACTGCAGAAACAATAACCGTGTACGCACTCAAACTAACGCAGAGATAAAGGAATTACAACTAAAAAGTTGAAAAAATGCGGAATTTTCTTCTCCCGCATACGGGCCGTACATAAACAGACCAACACTACCGTTTATGGAAGAAATACCTTAATACCTGGAATGGAGATACTGTGGAACTGAATGAAAGCTTTGTTAATGTGCCATAACACTGGATATACGGAACACAGGCAATAGCAAAGCTATCGCTATAGTACCGATTACACCACCCATCAGTATGATCATTACAGGCTCTATCAGAGATGTCGCTGTCTTGATCGAACTGCTTAATTTCTTCTCGTAAAAAATTGAAACCTTATCACAAACATGCCCAAGCCTGCCGCTTTTTTCACCTGCTTTTAACATCTGTATAACACCAGGTGCGATCATATCACTGTAGGGTGCGATCATTATTGACTCAGACAACTGGTAACCGTCACGGATCTTTTTGTCGGTCGCATTCCAAAGACATCTGAAGTAATAATTACCGCATGACAACTGCATTACTTCCAGAGCCTCAAGAAGACTTACGCCCGTATTTACCATCGTTGCCATAATTCGCATATTGCGGGTCAATACCGAATCGATAAACATGGTTCCAAAGATCGGAGTGTGTACTTTTGCCCAGTCGAGCACTTTTTGCCCGTTGAGTGTTTCTTTCCAGCTCCGGAAAAAAAAGAACGCTCCAATAATAACTGTAAATAATGCCGCCAGAACCATTTCATTTCCCAAAAGACTGCTGCAGCCAAGCAGAATCTGAGTCAGTTTGGGAAGTGCCGCGCCTTTGGACTCGTATATCTTCGCAAAACGAGGCAGTACAAAGAACATCAGCGAACCGGTCGCAGACACCGCCATTAGCAGCATGATGATCGGATACACCATCGCACTTTTAACCTGCTTGCGTGTTTCGGCATCAGCACCCAGATAACCGCTCAAAACTTCGAGCATTTCAGGCATTCTGCCCGATGCTTCCGAGGCCTTGACTACACTGAGGAACATCGTGTCAAATATTTTGGGATAATATGACAGAGACGAGGAGAAACTTTCACCGTTCTTTATTCGTTCGGCAATATCTTCGATAACACTTCTAAATACACCGTGTTTCATCTGTTCGCCTATAGCCTCGATGGCATCGCTAAGCACTACACCGCTCTCAAGCATTACCGCAAGCTGCGTTGTGAAAAGTATTATTTCAGACTGCTTGGCCTTGACGTTGTAACACAAGGGACCTTCAGTCGCTCTACTGCAATTAGTTGCCTGTACTGTAGCATTCATTTCTAACTCGGTCTGATTATTAGTCGTTCAACTTTGTTACACGCAATATCTCTTCAAAGGTAGTAATACCAGCTTTAACTTTTCCCATACCGTCAATATGCAATGGCTTCATTCCGCTCTCTATCGCAGCTATACGCAGATCCTTTAGGGTAGCCCCCTGTGCGATCATATCGAGAATTTCATTGTTCGGTACAAATATCTCATGAACCGCAATGCGGCCTACATAACCGGTATTTCGGCATTTCTTGCACCCAACTCCTCGAAAATAGTGATCGATTTCGATACCCCAGCTGTCAACAAGTTTGCGAATACTTGAAGGTTCTTCGCATTCCTCTTTGCAGTTGGGACATATCTTTCGAACGAGTCTTTGAGCAACCACCGCGATCAGTGACGCACTTACAAGATAAGGAGCGATTCCGAGATCGATCAGTCGTGTCACCGCTCCGGGAGCGTCATTGGTGTGCAGTGTCGATAGAACCAGATGACCCGTTAAAGCCGCCTGAACAGAGATACTCGCCGTTTCGTTATCTCGTATCTCGCCAACCATTATAATATCAGGGTCCTGCCTCAGCATCGATCTGAGGGCACTTGAAAAATCAAATCCAGCAGATTCGATTACAGGAAACTGATTGATACCGGTTATATTGCATTCCACCGGATCCTCAACGGTACATATATTGACGTCTTCGCCGTTTATTTCTGTCAGACCTGCATAAAGTGTCGTGTTCTTACCGGACCCCGTAGGACCGGTAACAAGAACTATCCCGTTGGGAATATTTATCTTCTCACGGAACAGCTTAAGGTTGTCATAGTTAAAACCGAGAGACTCAAGGCTCGAAAGCATCTTACGGGCATCGATGATCCTTATCACAACCTTTTCACCGAAACTGCCCGGCATGACCGACACTCGAAGGTCTATGGGACGCCCTTCCATAAGAACATGGATACCGCCATCCTGTGGAAGACGACGCTGAGCAATATCAAGCTCAGCCATGATCTTGATACGAGATACGATTGCCGCATGAAGTATATGAGGCGGACGCATGCGCTCATAGAGCTTACCGTCAACTCGATAACGAACACGAAGTTTCTTGTCATCCGGTTCGATATGAATATCGCTCGCGTTCTCATGGACTGCGCTGTATATTAGCGAGTTTACAAGTTTAACCACCGGAGACTGACCGGCAACTTCCTCCATGTTCGTTATGTCTTCGGGGATATTCTCGATAAGTGAGAAATCGTCAAGGGCACCCTCCTCGATTATATCGTCGATAACGAATACATTCGCGGCAGGCATATAGGTCTGCAAAGTTGCCTCGATATCCTTGGACGTAGCGCATACGATCTGCACCGAACACTCGCTAAGACGCTCGATCTCATCGATAAGGAATACATTGGAAGGCTCGCTGATCGCCACTGTCAAAACATCATAGACCTTAAACAATGGCAAAACAATATGATCCTCAAGAAACTCACGGGGCAGAACCTCGACAACATTCGGATCGCAGACTTTAGGAGTTATTTGAGCATACGGAACGCCGTATGCCTCTGCCAGCGCCGATGCTATCTGATTATCTGTGCAGTATTCAAGTTCGACAAGCACTTCACCAAGCAGCTTGCGATGACCGCTGCCCTTCTGGTGTGACAGCGCATCGGTAACCTGTTCTTCGGTAACAATACCACGTTCCTGGAGAACTCGGCCTATCTGAAATTTGTTTTCTACCGCAATATCATTCATATATCATCTTCAGACAAAACTTTTTACCGCACCGGCAAGCTCTTCATAAGAATCGAGTTGACTGGCCAGTCTGGTAAGCTCTAGTATCTTCGCGCAGTTCTCATCGAGTCCTGCAAGTTTAAGCATTGAATTATTCTCCAGACAGGAATCTCGCAGCCAAAGGATCTGCTCGAGACAGACGCTGTCGATAAAAACAACATTCGTCATATCAAGAACAATGCCCTTATGACCGCTGGCCGCAATGCTGCTGACTGTGTCTTCAAACTGTTTAACACACTCACAGGTAAACTCTCCCTGAAGTTCGACAACAACTACGTCATTATATTCCTGGCTCTTTATCTTCATCTCAGTAACGTCCCAACAGCCTCGGTTCCGTATTCTGAAAAGTTACTGAAATCCCATGTTTCAAGATAACCGTCATGAATAACCTTCCAAAGCTTATCAATATCGCTTTCGATAAACGCAAGCCCGACATCTTTGTCAAACTGGGTTCCAAGCCCTTTTCTTATCTCATCGATCGCCTTGTCCAAACCCATTGCGTTCCTGTAAACACGCCTTGACGTCATCGCGTCAAATGTATCCGCAACGCTTATTATTCTGCCTATCAGAGGGATCTGTTCACCTATAAGACCGTTGGGATAACCCTTGCCGTCAATACGTTCATGATGACAAAGAACTCCATTCGTTATTTCCTTCATCTGCTTTATATCAGACAAGATCATTGCACCGATCTTCGGATGAGATGTTATCTGATTACGTTCTTCGTCGGTCAGTTTCCCATTCTTCCGAAGAACACTTTCGTCAATACCTATCTTGCCGATATCATGCAGAAGACCGGCAAGGTATATTTTGTGTATCTCCTCTTGAGGCAGGACACGAGTCTTGCTCAACTCTTCTGCGATCCACCGTGAGATAAATGCCACCCGTTCCGAATGGCCTCGTGTGTACTGATCCTTTGCGTCAATGCTGCTCGTAAGTGCCTTAAGAGATCCGGCGAAAAGTTCCTTAAGATCGCCGAAAAGACGCCCGTTCTCAACAAAAACCGCGCACTGGTTGGCAACCGAATTAAACAGTTTGGTCTCGATGCTGTCAAAATCTGCTTTTCCGATGATATTCGTCGCGACCATCAAACCTATCAAGTGGTCGTTACCCATCAGCGGCACCGCGATCAGATTCCTTATCTGATCCGGCCATTCATACTTAAAATGAGAATCGACATCGCTGTCAAGAAGAACTTCCTTGCCGCTCTCAAGCGCACTTGTAAGCCTGAACTGCAATCGATCGACGGTCATTTGGTCCATAACGAACACACCTGCCCCTGCCGTAAGAACCAGCTCACTGCCATACTGACCCTGTTTTTCGAGAAAGATAGCGATCCCCTCGACATTTACCATCTGAGTAATTTGATCGCAGGCGATCTGAAGATACGTCGAATTCGACTGAGTAACTTTCATGTTCGTGCTCATGTTATACAGAAGAACAAGCTCTTCGTAAGTTTGTGCAAGTTCGGTACTGACCTGTTCGATCTGCCGGCTGCTCCTGGTAATATTCTCAAAATCGGCCATCGCCGTAGCAAGCATTTCACTGACATAAGCAAAGTCGCGATTGCCTTGTTTTAAAATGTTCGAAAGTTCGCCAAAGTCAAGTTCGTGCTCATGACAATAGTCATGCAGTTTTCTCAGTTCGACATTCTCTACTCCGCTAAGATCGACTGCAAGAATGCAAACTCTTTCACCCTCAGAATTAAGACAGCAAACAATAATGCGATCATTCTCACCGCGTCTATGCGGACTATCGTCAGTTTCATCACAAACGTTTTCAGCATACTGCCAAAGCCTTCTGATTCCCACTTCACGGTCCACCGATAACACACCTGGAATAATACCACCGCTCAGATCGAAAACACCGGCAACAACGCCAAAGTTATCGAGTTTCTCAGCAAACTTTTTCAGAAAGTTCGTCTGTATTGATGTTAATTTTTTTGTAATCGTCTCAGGCATCTGATGTTAATCTCCGTTCCATAATAGGTTCGTTAATATAACCTACATATCTCTATTTATTACTTGTTCGGAATTAAACAGCGGCTTCAACGCCAAGTATCTCTTCTACCTTCGCAAGAAGTTCCCTCGGGCTGAAAGGCTTGCTCAGAAATGCTGATATCTTCAGTTCTTTTGCCTTTTCATCCTCTATCGCGAATCCTCGCGCTGTTAGCATTACAACCGGAATATCCGCCGTTTCCGAGTCCTGTCTGAGATTCTCGATTAGTTCCAGACCCGTCATTACAGGCATCTGGAAATCGGTAACTATAATATCCGGCTTGATGCTTTTAGCGTGTTCCAGTGCGACAGCACCGTTTTCCGCTGTAGTAACTTCATAACCGTTATTTCGCAGCTTGATCGCTACCACCTGAACAATATGAATCTCATCATCCACAACTAATGCGCGTTTATCAGTCATTATCTTCTCCATTTATATCTCTTCGTTATATAGGTCAAAGGAAACTTTCCCGATTCGGCTAAACAACTCTATTACACTGCCGCACCTTCACGAACTGCCATAGGCAATTCAAAACCGAACGTACTGCCTTTGCCCACTTCACTGGTTACAAACACACGTCCTCCATGAACTTTATTTACAATTTGCTCGACGAGATTAAGTCCCAGTCCCGTACCCTTGGCATATTTCTTATTCGCTTCGACACGATAAAATTTATCGAAAACATGATCCACATCGTCAGGGGGAATTCCAACACCAGTATCAGCCACCGTCACCCTCATCAGACCGTCAGCATCGTCAACCTGGCAATCCACTGTGACAGAACCGTTTGCAGCAGTGTACTTCACCGCGTTGCTTAATAGGTTAATGATCACCTGACTGAGCATATCCCTGTCAGCTTCGACCTGCCCGTAAATAATCGGTGCTGGAACGCTAACCGAAATATTCTTCTCCGCCGCATAACTGGCTATCATCTGAGCTGATTCCTGAATAAGTATCGCCACGCTCAAAGGCTCTTTATTAACTTTGATTAGGCCGGATTCGATCCTGGAGATATTAAGGATTTCCTCGATAAGCCTGTTGAGCCTCTGTGCCTGGCCCTGGATTATCGTACAGAACTCCTTAACCGTTTCCTGATCCTCTGCCTCTCCGTCAACAAGCATCTCGGCATAAGCATTGATCGATGCCAAAGGGGTCTTAAGCTCATGCGAAACATGGCTCACAAAATCGTTCTTCATCTGAGATACCTCTTTTTCACGGGTAACGTCATGAAGAACTGCCACAACACCACTGACCATTCCCTTGTCGTCATAAACACAGGACACAACACAGTCATGCGTACTTATCCCTTGTTCATTATCAAAGCTTATCTCATGTTTGACATGCTTGATATTGCCTGCCCTGCTTTTTACGACCAGATCGACAAGAGCTGCATCTTTAATGACTTCGTGTATGTCTTTCAGATAACTTGCAGCAGGATCGAAACCCAACAGGTCACCTGCTGCTTCATTTGCCAGCACAACCCTGTCAAAATCATCCGAAACAACTACTGCATCGTTGATGCTGTAAAGGATTGCCTCGACACTATGTTTCTCTTTTTGCTGGAGTTGCAGTTGCAGACCGCATTCTTTACCCTTCTTCTCAAGTTCTTTGATCTTACTGCCGAAGCTCGACACAAAGTCGTATACCGACCTGAGAAGAACATTGCTTTTCGCTTGTTTTTTGAGATTGGACTCGTTGAATTCCTCTTCGTTAAGCACTCGTACAGCAACTTCGATCGCAGATGAATCCTTAAGATTCTTACCCGTCAAAACACACAGTGATACAAAACCGACAACACCTGCACATATCCCGACAGACATCGCGACCGTACCGCTCACAAAAAGCATTATCATATTTACGACCAGACCGAAACCAGCCAAAGCCGCCGTTACTATTTTGATATGTTTACCCTGATGCAATTGATCTACTCCTTATTTACTCCTGCCCAGATGTCTGTCAAATCCGGTCTGGATACAATACTGACAAGTCTGCTGCCTGGATCTATCTCTGTCGCTTTATCATAAGAACGCTTAGCATTTGTCATCAAATTAAGCTTCTCATAACATCTGCCCGTCATAATCCAGGCAATTCCGCCCAGTTCTTTATCGTTCAGAACGCGCGAGAAAACACTTATGCCATTCTGATATTCACCGGACAAATAAAACGCGCATCCCTTCAAAACAACAGCATCCGACCAGCCGGGTTTGAGCGACAAGGCTCTTTCAGCGCATGACATCGCCCTGTCACTTAAATTTGCACCAAGTGCCGCGTTACCCATCTGGAGCCAGACATTGCCGTCATCACGCTTATGAACACTCAGCTTGTTATAATAGTTCATCGCCTTACCGTATTCGCCGTTGCTCATACAGCATTTACCAAGAAGCTCAAGATGCGACACAAGTTCCTTGCCCTTTTTATCGGCAAGATTCTTTTCAAACAGAGCTATCGCCATATCCCATTTCTTCTCAGCAACATAAAAGTACCCAAGAGCGTTTATCACCTCAGGATCGTCACCGTCAATGATCAGCGCCTGTCTGTACAGCGAAATAGCTTTGTCGGTCTCGCCTTCAAACTGATAGATATCCGCCAGTGCAACCTTGATCTTTGCCGACCTGCCCAGTGCCTTATCTTTTTCGCTCAACAACTCAAGAGCCTTATCGACCTGACCGTTAGCGACAAACGCATCTGATAATGCATGGATATACTTCAACTCTACAGGTTTAAGCGAAACAGCCTTGCTGTGATAACCGATCGATTCTGATAACGACCCGGACTTCTGAGATACAACACCAAGCCAGTAATAAGCCTCGTCGCACTGACTGTCAACCTCGACAACAGATGCAAAATAATTCCTTGCCTGTTCGGTAAGCCCCTGCTCCATGACGACCTTACCCATCAAAAGATTCGCCTCAGGCATGAATGGATCTGCCGCAAGACATTCGTTCAGAATATCTTTTGCCTCTTTGAGCTGACCGCTTTCAAAGTGCTCACGCGCCAGAGGTATCTGGGCATGAGAAGACTTCACCTGCCACTGATCGTGCATCGCCTGCTTTTGCTCGGCGTGCGTCTCGCATCCGGCACATGTCATGCTGATAGCCGACAGCACTATCAACAGCACCGAACCGGCAGAATTTCTTACTTGATTGCTTGTTTTAATTATTCTCATGGTTTAAGTTCCAATCCTTTGATAAAACCAAATTAACTCTGCCCGGTCAAAAGAGCCTCTCGACCGGACAGAATTATTAACTTTAATTACAGCCGAATCCAGCTGTTCGTCTGTTCCTGTTCGACTATATCGATCATGATTCGTTCGATATCCTTTTCTTCTGTACCGCTTTCAAGAAGAATACGCTCTCTCAGCCATGAAGCCTCATAGTATGAAGGCCTCAGACGAAGTGCACAGTTGACCTGACGCAGGGCTTCGCATAGATTACCGTCTGAGTAAAGCTTAACTGCCTTTGCATACCCGTCTTCCGCAAGACGGGTTCTGCTGAACATCTGAAGTTCCTTGACAGCGCTTTCTCGCTTACGGCCGATATCAGCAACCCTCTTATCGCTTTCCAGCTCGTCAAGATTTTCAATGATATGAGGCGTAAGAAGTATAATTACTTCCTGGCGGACATTAGTATCATCCGTACCTCTGAACAATGAACCTAGAAAAGGAATATCACCGAATAAAGGAACCTGTGAACGGGTAGCACTGATGTCATCCCTGAACAATCCGCCAATGACAACCGTCTGACCGTCTTTGACCATAATATTAGTTGTAAGCTCGGCTGTTGTCTCTGTGGGAACACCGTCATCATTCAATACCGCCGAACTGTCCTTGGGATAGATGTCCATGCGGATATAACCGTCGTCAGCAATATAGGGCCTAAATGACAGCTTCGTACCTGAATTAAGGAATTCTACAGTACCTTCAGTTGCGACTCCTTCGCTGCTCAGGCTCGTGCTGCTGCGATAACCGAGCTTCTGACCGATGAATACCGTTCCAACCTGTTTGTTCAACGCCAGCACCTTGGGATTGGCAAGAACTGTTACATCTGTTACCGTCTCAACCGCTGTGATAAATGCCGCAACATCACCGGCTGTAACTCCGACCTTCAAACCGCTCCCGCCCGCCGTTGCGAAACCGACAGTTTCGAGAGGATTGCCGCTCTGGTCCCAGCCGCCAACCTGTGTGATAATATCGTCGTGGGTACCGCCGTCAATACGGATACCGTTTGCGAAGTTAAGATCGACGCCAAACTCCATATTCTCGTTCAAAGTTGCACTGAGAATAGTTGCCTCGATAAGAACCTGCAAAGGTTTCACATCAAGCTTTTTAAGTAAATCGTCTATGTCGGCTATATTTTCAGGGTAATCCTTAACAACCAGTGCATCACGAAGAGCAAGATCGCTGCCGCCCTCATCAATTGACACTGAATCGCCTTGAGAAATACCTACCTTCGAAGGTGTGCTCGACTCGATATTCCCGTCAACGCTCTTCAAAGGAGTTACAAGCTTCTGGGCCTCTTCTGCCGTCAGATAGCAAAGCTCGAACAATCGATATTCCATACGACGTTTGTCATTCTTGATCTGCTCGTACTCTTCGGCGGTGTAAACCATTATGAAGTTACCTTGAATCTCAAATTTGTTCACGCCGATAACTGCCTGAAGCGCCTCTTCGAACGTAACATTATAAAGATTCGTAACAGTGACCATTCCGTCGACCTGACTCGTAGGAACGATATTCCTTTGATACTTCAGGGCAAGGAAACGCAATGCGTCGCGGATCGACATGTCTTTGGCAAAAGTTATTGACTGGATTGCAGCGCCGTCAAATTTGATCTCTGCACCGGATGTCTGGACGACTTCATCTGTCACAACTTCCTGATCTGTGCCGTCAGCAGCAGCGATCGCGCTTGCAAACACTGCGACCATGACAAAAATACCAACCATCATCAATTTGTTCATCTTCCTGATCTTGTTTATACTTTCTGCTTTCATGACTATTCCCTTCTGATTAGTTAATTAGTTATACCGTTTTGATCTAACATGGATATCGCCGCTGCGACACCTTCACATTCCAGAATTACCTCGTTTTTGCTTATCTTTTTTATTAACAGCTCGTAAGTTCCGCTATCTCGTTCCACTTTTAATTTGCTCCCGATAGTCATTAACTTGTCATTGATAAATACTTCCGGTTGCCTTCCGTTCTCCCCGACCAATATCATTTTGACTTCTATCTTGTCGATAATTTTTTCAAGCTGCCCCTGACTGATCGGATCCCCTGAAACATACCTTGTCGGCTCCACAACCGTCTCAACTTGTGTTACAGGCTTTTCATCACACCAGTCTTTAACACCGAACATGTCGTTCATCAGTATGTCATGTCGTCCCACAACGACAGGCAGTTTAGTAT
>DAOWHR010000144.1 GCA_030641315.1 Anaerohalosphaeraceae bacterium
ACGGACTTCATCTGGGTCGTAAGCGTCGAGTCGGCGAGCGGGAACTTCTCGAAGGCAAAACGCGGGACCTTTGTAACGACGTAGTCTATCGTCGGCTCGAACGAGGCCGGGGTCTTCTTCGTAATGTCGTTCGGTATCTCATCGAGCGTGTACCCCACCGCAAGCAGTGAAGCGATCTTGGCAATCGGAAAACCCGTCGCCTTCGACGCCAGAGCCGAACTTCTCGAAACACGCGGATTCATCTCGATAACATAAAGCTTGCCGTTGGCAGGATTGACAGAGAACTGAATATTAGAACCTCCAGTCTCAACGCCGATCGCACGGATGATCTTCAGAGAAGCGTCACGCATGATCTGATATTCCTTATCGGTCAGCGTCTGCGCCGGAGCAACCGTAATACTGTCGCCCGTGTGTATTCCCATCGGGTCAAGGTTTTCGATCGAGCAGACGATCACAACGTTATCTTTGCAATCGCGCATCACCTCAAGCTCATACTCCTTCCACCCGACAACCGACTCCTCGACAAGCACCTGGCTCGTCGGGCTAAGACTTAGGCCCCAATGGATGAACTTCTCATACTCATCCATATTATACGCGACATTGCCCCCCATCCCACCAAGAGTATACGGCGGCCGAATGATCACCGGAAACCCGATCTTCTCAACAACCTTCTTAGCCTCCGCCCACGAATGAGCCCAGCCGCTATCCGGAACCTCAAGCCCGATCTCCTCAATGATCTTCTTAAACCGGTCCCGCTCTTCGGCCCGCTTAATAGAACGCAGATTCGCACCCAACAGCTTAACGCCGTACTTCTTCAGCACACCGCTCTCAGCAAGAGCAACAGCAGTATTAAGTCCCGTCTGTCCCCCAAGCGTAGGCAGCAAACTGTCAGGCCTCTCCTTACGGATGATCTTCTCGACCATTTCCGGAGTGATAGGTTCGATATAGGTCCTGTCGGCAAGTTCCGGGTCGGTCATGATCGTCGCGGGGTTGCTGTTGATCAGAACGACCTTGAAACCTTCTCGCTTGAGTACCTTGCAAGCCTGGGCGCCGCTGTAATCGAACTCGCATCCCTGCCCGATCACGATCGGCCCTGAGCCAATGATAAGTATCTTCTTAATATCTTTACGCTTCGGCATTGTCTGTGTCCCTAATTACCCTCTTTGAGCAAAAGTCTTTCAATATTGATCTCTTTTATTTACCGTTTCCGCCAGACGAAAATCTGTTCGTTATAGGCATCCGTCTGTCCCGACCGAAAGCCTTTGGCGTTATCTTTATCCCAGGCGGGCTTTGCCTTCTCTTGTACTCGTTCCTGTCAACCATCCGAATGATCCGCCTGACATCTTCTCCAGGCGAACCTTCCTCGATTATCTCTTCTGCCGACTTATCATCCTCGACATAGCCCTTCAGTATAGCGTCCAGCACATCATAATCGGGCAGCGAATCCGTATCAGCCTGCCCTTCCCGCAGTTCCGCACTTGGCGGTCGCGATATAACGCTCTCCGGTATAACTTCACGCCCGGCTCTGGCGTTTACATACTCGCAA
Source organism: Anaerohalosphaeraceae bacterium (assembly GCA_030641315.1). Lineage (GTDB taxonomy): Bacteria > Planctomycetota > Phycisphaerae > Sedimentisphaerales > Anaerohalosphaeraceae > DAOWHR01. Next base: position 1,547 of record DAOWHR010000144.1, read on the forward strand.
AGCGTATACACAACCGTCTTGGGCACATCCTTAATTATCGCGAAACCACCTGCCGTATCGCCGTACAAAGTCGAATACCCAACCGCAGTCTCACTCTTGTTACCTGTAGTAAGCACCATATACCCGAACTGGTTCGACAGGCTCATCAGCATCGTCCCGCGTATTCGTGCCTGCAAATTCTCAAAGGCCACCCCCTCGTTGTTCCATCCCTGAATAAAACCAAGCGTCTCGTCGAACTCATCCAGCACCTCGCCTATCGGTATCGTACCAAAATCGATGCCCAGGTTCACTGCAAGTTTCTCAGCATCAGTTATTGTCTCTGCACTGTTGAACTTTGACGGCATAGTAATACCGATCACGTTTCTCTCACCAAGCGCATCAACCGCTATCGCAGCGACAAGCGACGAATCGATCCCCCCGCTAAGCCCGATCAGGACCTTATCAAAACCGTTTTTGCGTACATAATCTCGCGTACCAAGCACAAGAGCGTCATAAGTCTCAACTATCTCATCTTCACACACATCATCGGCCTGCGCAACCGCGGTCACTTCTACCCAGCCATCTTTGCCCGGGGCAATATCGCAGATCAAAATATCCTCATCGAACGCTTTTGCGACACATTCGACCTTGCCCGTTGCGCCAACAACCATACTTCTGCCGTCAAACACCAACTCGTCCTGCCCGCCGAAAAGATTGCAATACGCAACCGCGCATCCAAGTTCCTTGGCGCATTTACCCAGAACATCCTTGCGAACTGCCTGCTTACCCACAAAAAAAGGGGACGCCGATATATTTAATACAACGTCCCTTTTGCCTGCACAGTCAGCAAAATTTGCCAGTTTTTTCGGGTCCCACACATCCTCACATATCGTAAGCAGCACCCGAAGCCCGGCCACTTCAAGCACCGCTGGCTTATCCCCTGCCGTAAAATACCTCTGCTCATCGAACACACTATAGTTCGGCAGCTTGACTTTTCGATAGATTTGCTCGATCTGGCTGTTTTTGATCACCGCCAGCGAATTGTAACACGCTCCTTCAGACATTTCCGCAAAACCGGCGACAAGCACAACCTCACCGCACCCTTTGGCAAGCTCTGCAAGCCCAGCCGCGTTAGCCTCCAGGAAGTGCCTCTTGTACAGCAGATCCTCAGGCGGATAGCCGCAAATACAAAGCTCGGGAAACGCCACAACATCCGCCCCGGCCTCAACAGCTCTGGCATATAAACGACGCATCACGCCGATATTACCTGCAATGTCACCTACAGAGGCATTGAATTGTGCCAAAGCCAATCTCAACAGTTATAACTCCCTTTATCACCAGAATAAGCCAAAAACGGCTGTATATGCGGAATATGCGCAAAAAAACACAAACAACTACGCATTTGCTAACAATAATCACCCGGTTCTTCACGCCGGAAAACACGAACATCCAAATTCCGGATAAGTCTACTGATAATCCAAAATTTGTCAAAACAAAAATCTTTTTTAACACTACACAAGGCAGATCAACCTTAATAGACGCACAAACGCAATGCCTCAAGTTAGTTGCTCTGTAAAATTTCACTTTCAAAACTACTGTTTTTTGATAGAATGGTTTGCTATTCATCTTATTTTTACAGGAGTCTCTAAATGATAAAGTATCTCTCGATTAAACAGCATTTTCTTATTACAGCCCTAACCATCCTTGTAATTTCAACACCTTTGCTTGCAGACATCAAACTTCAGAGAGAACATCCCGCCTGCGGTTCGTATGTTGTCGTAACAAGCAAACAAACATACGATCAGACCCAATGGAAAGCAGTTATTGACACCCTCCGAACCAAGTACAACGCATCCGTAATAATCTATGAAGAAGATGTAACTGAGGCAATACCAGCACTTACAAAGATAATTCCCAGATATATCTGCTTCGTCCAGCAGCCCGATCGTGCCGGTATCAAATTCGTCACTTCTGTCCAGCGTCTGACCAGAAACCTGGACGAGGACCCCTACACCGATGCGATCTGGGGGATACTGACCGGCTATGAACCAGCCGATGCGATGCGGATAGCTCAACGAACCACTCCTCTGACCATACGAAAGGCACTTTCCGGAACAGAAAAGATCACGCTGGACCGATTCGAGCAGGGTTTTCTCTATAACGAACTTGAAGCGGGCGGCAGATACGTAAAAAAATCGAATGGCCCAATATCAAAAGAGGAATTCCCAGTCGACTCAACAAAAGGACTTGTCGAATCGTTCAACGAAGGCCCTGACGCTTTCTTTACCAGCGGTCACGGTACAACCTCCGGCTGGCAGATAGGCTACAACTACAAAGACGGATTCTTCAAAAGCAAAGACGGCAAACTCTTCGGTAAAGACACCGCGGGAAATACCCACGAAATAAACTCACCGAACTCAAAGGTTTACCTGCCCACCGGAAACTGCCTAATAGGAAATATCCCAAAAAAAGACTGCTTTGCCCTTGCCATGATGCACTCAGGAGGTGTCGACCAGATGTTCGGATACACCGTCGTAACATTTTTCGGATACATGGGCTGGGGAACAAGCACATACCTCATCGACATGCCAGGCCAATACTCGCTAGCCGAATCGTTCTACGCCAACCAGCAGGCACTGCTCTACCAGATCGAAACAAAATACCCGAAACTGCTCGATGAAAATTTCGATGATTATTCTACCGGCGCCGTAAGAAAGGTCGCAGCAGCCAAATACCCCGGTAACCACAATGCTTATGGAATGCTCTGGGACCGTGACGCGGTCGCATTCTACGGCGACCCTGCTTGGCAGGCGGCACTACCCAAATCCAATCGCAACTGGGAATATTCTTTAAGCAGCGATGAAGACGAATGGAAACTTACCGTTAAAACCCTCAAAGACGGCACATGGCCTAACCGCCCTCTCGTTGCGTTTTTCCCCAACAGAGTTATTGAAACAGAAATAATGACAGGCGAAGAGTACATGCCCCGCATCACGGACAACTTCATACTCGTCCCCTTCTCAGGCAGCTTTAAAGCCGATCAGCAGTTCTCGATAACCTTCAAGGCTCAACCCGCTGAGCCAGTACTTACGTCAGCTTCCGCTGCCCCGATATATCCAGAAAAGGCAGTCGCCATAAGCGACACAGAGCTTATATTGCCGGACAATGTTCCTGATGAATACAAATCGCAGATCGCGGAAGCTCTTTCCAAAGCAAAACCAAATGTGTCCCAGCTAATCGATGCTATCAAAAAGGCACCGCCAGCCCACACCGAAGCTGTATGCTTCCTCATCGCCAACATGCCCGACCGAGACCTGACTTCGCTTACTGCCGACTACATTCTCGAAAACGTAAAATGGGCATATAAAGCAAAACAAACCGTACCATGGGCTGGGTCCATCCCTCAAGACATATTCCTGAACGACATACTGCCCTATGCAAGCATCAACGAACGGCGCGACAACTGGCGAAAAGATTTCTACGAACGGTTCTACGAAGTCGTCAAGGACTGCAAAACACCGGGCGAAGCTGCCATTGCACTTAACTACAATATCTGGAAAATGACAAACGTAAAATACTCCACAAAACGAAGAAAAGCCGATCAAAGCCCGTACGAAACAATGGAACAGGGTCTGGCATCATGCACTGGCCTTTCGGTACTTTATATCGATGCGTGCAGGGCATTGTATGTGCCGGCAAGATTCGCGGGCATCCCCCAGTGGACCACAAAACGCGGCAACCACTCATGGGCCGAAGTTTGGGATAACGGCTGGCACTTTACAGGCGCATTCGAGCCAGCCGAGCAGCTTGACAGAGGTTGGTTCTCAGCGGATGCTTCAAAAGCGGACCCCACCAACCCAATGCACTGCATATACGCGACAAGCTTCAAAAAAACCGACACAAACTTCCCCTGCGTCTGGAACCTGTCAATAAGATACGTCAGCGCCGTCGATGTAACCGACAGATACATAAGCAAAGAAAAAACGGAAAACGGAAATAGAATAGTCGCCATTATCCTTCGTGACAAGTTTCAGGGTAAAAGGATAACCGCAGATGTAACCGTTCTAAAAGACGGCAAAACTTTCGGCACGGGCAAAACACGAACCGAGACAAACGACACAAACGATTTTCTCGAATTTAAACTTGCCCCAAACACCAAATACGATATACGGTTGACATACAAAGGCAAAACCATAAGCACAACCTTTGCCACCACACAAAAGGAACGCCAGAATTTCGATTTTGTCTGGGAAAATCTTGAAATAAAACCAAAGGGAGAAGACACATGCGAACTATAACACTAATCGTTATTTGCCTGTTATCAATTGTTTCAATTTCAGTATTCTGCTCGGGCTGCAAAAGAAAAAAGACAACGCAAACGTCTGTAAACCCACCTGCGCAAACACAAAAAAACATCGATTACCTCAAAACCGAGACAAAAGAGCAGTTCGACGAACGTATGGACTGGTGGCGGCAGGGACGCTTTGGAATGTTCATTCACTGGGGCCTCTATGCCATCCCCGAAGGCCAGTGGAAAGACAGAACAACCCACGGCGAATGGATACTCACCACCGGCCAAATACCCGTCGCAGAATATGAAAAATTCGCCCCACAGTTCAATCCCACCGAATTCGATGCGGCCCAGTGGGTCAAAATGGCAAAAGACGCTGGCATGAAATACATCGTCATAACAAGCAAGCACCACGATGGCTTTTGCCTGTACGATTCAAAAGCAACTGACTACGACGTCATCGATGCGACACCGTTCAAACGCGATATCCTCATGGAACTGACAGAAGAATGCAATAAACAGGGCATTTACATGTGCTTCTATTATTCCATCATGGACTGGCACCATCCCGACTACCTGCCCAGACGTAACTGGGAGGACCGCCCAGAAGACGGAGCCGATTTCCAGAAATACATCGAATACATGACCGCCCAGGTAACGGAACTCGTCACAAAATATAACCCGCACATACTCTGGTTTGACGGCGAGTGGGAAAAAACATGGAGCCATGACGAAGGCGTAAAACTCTACAACCATATTCGCAACCTCAAGCCTGACATCATCATTAACAACAGGATCGACACAGGACGAGGCGGCATGGGCGGTATTCACGACTCAAGAAAATACGCAGGCGACTACGGAACCCCGGAGCAGGAAATACCGGCTACAGGCATGAAAGGCTACGACTGGGAAACATGTATGACAATGAACCGGCACTGGGGCTGGAACAAAAATGACAAAAGCTTCAAAAGCTCAGAGGACCTCATCCGAAAACTGACTGACATCGCCAGCAAAGGCGGCAACTACCTGCTGAACATAGGACCAAAACCGGACGGCACATTTCCCACCGAAAGCATCGACAGATTAGCAGACATTGGACGATGGATGAAAGTAAACGGTGAAAGCATCTACGGAACAAACGCCAGCGTTTTTGAAAAACTCTCATGGGGCCGATCAACCACCAAAGACAATACCATATACCTGCACATCTTCGACTGGCCGACAGACAATAAACTCACTGTCCCGGGCCTGATCACCGAAGCAGCCGAAGTCTATCCTCTGTCCAATCCTGATAAAAAACTTGCCGTCCAGTACACCGACGGCGGCGCAACGATCCAACTGCCTACAGCATCTCCCGATCCGATCAACACTGTCATAGCAATGAAATTTAAACAAAAACCGGAAATTGTCAAAACACCACAACTGACAGGCAAGGATAAATTCTATCCCGACTGCAACGTCGAGATAAACTGCGGCAGCGATACCGTCGCTATCCATTACACCACCGATGGAACAGAGCCGACATCATCTTCGCCAAAATACACCGCTCCGATAAACCTGGCAGACACCACGACAATTAAGTGCCGCGCGTTTATAAACTCCGTTCCGGTAACACCCACCGCCACCAAAAAATACACGCGTCTGACAGTCAAAGAACCGGTAACCGGCCTGAATCTCATAGGCGGCCTGAAATACGACATCTACCACGGCAAATGGGAAAAGGTACCCGACTACAGGACGCTTACCCCCGCTAAATCAGGTATCGCGACCAATATTGACACATCCGTTAAAGACATACCCGAACTGCTGTCGATCATATTCACCGGTTATATTACAGTCGACAAAGATGGTCTCTACGAATTTTCACTGGACAGCGATGACGGCAGCAACCTGTACATCGGCGATGAACTCATCGTAGACAACGATGGAATGCACGCTCCGGTAATGAAAAGCGGTTCGGCGGCACTTAAGGCAGGAACGCACCCGATACGAATCGAATTCGTTCAGGGTGAAGGCGGAATTATGCTCGATGCCTACTTCACACCGCCTGGTGAGAACTCACAAAAGGTACCGCCAAAAATACTGTTCCACCAACCTTAAGGCGGTGGAATAATTATTATGCTTGGCTGTCGGTGCCAATTGCAGGCTGATGTTTATCGTTCGGGAAAAACAGCAGCACAAGCACAAGTGTTATTGCCGCCACTATCCCGGGTACGGCCCAGTATAGATGATAATTGACCGCACCGTCCGAACCTTTGCATACATCGGACAACCACCCTGCCAGAAGGTTTCCCGTCATGCCGGCAAATCCGCTCATAATGATCGCGTAAAGCTGATGGACCCCTGTCCGTGAATGTTTTTCGCAGTGGCCATCCAGATATATCGCCGCAGTGACCGCGATGAACGTATACGCTGTCCCATGACAGCATATACCCGAATACAGCCAGATACCGCTGCCGCCCAAAGCGAACACACAAAATCGCCAAACGTTCAAAAACACGCCGACCACGATCATTTTTTTGGATCCGTACTTTGCGATCGCGCCCGCCAAAAGGATCATCGCGAATATCTCCGGAACCTGCCCGATACTCATAACCGGCATTACCGCCCTCTCGCTGTATCCATTATGCAAAAGATACGGACCCATCGCCAGAAAGTAGAACTTATCAACAAACGCCGTCGAAAAACCGACCAGACAAAGCAGCATAACAGCAGGCCGAAAGATCACCCTGAAGGATTCGACCGGCAATATCGTTATGACTTTCCCAGCAGCAACATTCGAACCCGGAAGCGTCAAGGCATACAAACCCTGCAGCAATGACACAACCGCACCAAGCTTCAGCGCGGTCGGAAGTTTATCGGCAATCTCTCCTGCGCTGCCAGCAATCCATACAAAACTGAAAAACCACGCCACGGCGATCCACCCAAGCGTTCCCCAAAGACGTATCGAACCGAACTTGTGCCGGTCCTTAGGCAGATGATGAAACGAAACCGCTGTCGTAAGCGCCACAGTCGGAATTATCACCATCGAATAACATGCGTATATAACCAGAACGCTGACGAAGCTATCCTGTCCGCTCAGCAGATACATAAGACCGCAAGCAGCCAGGTGCGAAATCGATAGCATCTTTTCTGCGCTAATAAATCTGTCTGCCACACAAGCACTTACAAACGGCGAGATAAACGCGGCTATCGCAGGCATCGCAAGCACCATGCCGACCTGAAAACCCGTAAAGCCAAGATGATCCTTGAGATACAGACTCATGATCGGCATCGTCGCACCGAACGCGGCAAACTGAATAAACATCATTACCGCAAGCCTGCACCTTATAAAAGGGGCTGTCTCGACAAT
>DAOWHR010000171.1 GCA_030641315.1 Anaerohalosphaeraceae bacterium
GGTTCGCTCCTACGGTTGTTGACGGCAGGGTGTATGTCGGTTCGGACGACGGGCGGGTGTATTGCCTGGACGCGAAAGACGGCAAGGAGATATGGCGGTACAGGGCCGTTAAAGAGGATCGCCAGATCCCGGGTAACGGGCGGATAATTTCGATGTGGCCTGTGCGGACCGGTGTTGTCATCGAGGGAGATATAGCGTATTTTGCTGCTGGTCTGTTTCCGTCGCAGAAGGTTTTTCTTTGTGCTGTCAACGCAAAAGATGGCAGTGAGCTGTGGATCAGGCAGATCGATGCTTCGGCGCAGGGCTATATGCTGGCTGGCGGCGGTAAGCTTTATGTTACTTCGGGGCGGACAAAGCCATCTGCATTTGATATTACCAACGGCAAGGCGCTGGGCAGTTTTTCTACGGCAGGCGGCGGGTTTGTGCTGCTGGCTGACGATATGCTGATCAACGGGCCGGGCAGGGGTGCAGGTTCGATAAGCGTAAATGATTCACAGAGCAAGGCGAATATAGCGACGTTCGGCGGGATAGGGATGGTGATCGATGGGAAGATGGCATATCTGCATTCGCATGAGGAGATATCGGCGCTTGATAGGGTTCGGTATCGACAGCTTGCAGAGAGGCGGGCCGAAGTTAATAAGAGAAAGGCGGAGATCGAGAAAAAGATCAAAGCCGGACAAACTGACGGTCTTGTTAAGCAGCTTGAGGCAGCAAAGACGATGATCGCCAGGATCAACAAGGAGATGGGCGAATGCGTTAAGTGGAAATCGCCGGTCGCATGTCCTTACGGTCTTATCAAAGCGGGCGGACTGCTCTTTGCAGGCGGTGAGAATAAAGTCGTTGCGATAGATGCAAAGGACGGCAAAGAGGTCTGGACTGGTAAGGTTTTTGGTAAGGCGTACGGTCTGGCGGCCGCTGACGGGAAACTGCTGGTTAGTACAGATGCGGGTTATGTTTACAGTTTTGGGAATGAGAATAATAATCAAAATGTTATGCATTTTGGTGCGTATGAGAGCCTGGTAACTTCTCGAGACGATATGGCAAAATACATCCTCAAGAAATCAGGTATCCGGCAAGGCTATTGTTTCGTGCTTAACGGTGATATCGAACTGGGATGTGAGCTTTCACAAAATCGTAATCTTCAGGTTGTCTGTGTTGTTTCTGATGCAAAAAAGGCTACTGAGGCGCGTATTTTGACAGCCCGTTCATATGAGGATGTAAAGGTTGTTGTGCATGTTGGTGATGTTGATAAACTGCCTTATGCTGATTACATAGCTAACCTGGTAATATGCGATGGGGATGTTAAAGATGCTGATGAGGTGTTCAGGGTCGTTCGGCCTGACGGCGGGGTTGTCGTTGCAATGAGTAAGACTCAAGTCGATTCTAAAAAGTGGAAGGCAGTTGGCGAATTAACGCTGGAGACGGATAAGGCCGAAGGGATGAACTGGCTGTTTGGTGTTCGCAGGCCGCTACCTGGGGCCGGTGAGTGGACGCATATGTATGGTGATGCGGAAAATACGGCTTGCAGTATGGATCAGCTGGTTAAAGGCCAGATGGCCGTCCAGTGGTTCGGTGAACCCGGCCCCCGTGAGATGATCGATCGGCATCATCGTAACGTATTGCCATTGTACAAGGACGGCAGGCTGTTCGCGCCGGGCGATGAGATCGTTTACGCGGTTGACGCGTATAACGGCACGGTCGAATGGGACGTGCGTGTGCCTGACAGCAGAAGGCTTGGCGTGTTCCTTGATGCTGGCAGCATGGTTGTTGACGATGACAATCTCTATGTGGTAGCTGGCGATAAGTGTCTTGGTTTCGATGTTGAGACGGGCAAAGAGTCCCTGACGCACAATATGCCCCAGCTTGTCGAAGGCCAGGCTAGCGAGTGGGGGTATATCGCTTATGACGGGTCGATGCTGTTCGGCAGCGGACGAAAAGGCACAGCACGGTATACCGAAACGAGCTGGGACGGAGACAACGCACTTTGGTATCTTGACATGCAGCTTGTCGGCAGCGATTATCTGTTCGGGATGGACCGCAAAACCGGCGATGTTAAATGGAAATATAAGAACGGGCTGATAATTACGACGACGATAACGGTTGCAAAGGGAAAGGTGTATTTTGTTGAGACAACCAGCCAGACGGCAATGTCCGACAAGACAGGCCGAATGCCTTTAAAGCGGATGCTTGACGGCGGCCAGCAGAGACTTGTCGCGATCGATGCTGCTACTGGCGATGTCGTATTCACAAAGCCGCTTGATGTCAGTCAGTTCGATCAGGTGGTTTACCTGAACTACGCAAAGGATGTTGTGCTGCTTAGCGGATCGAAACAGGCTGGCAAGGTGCTCGATTACAGTTTTTATGGGTTCGATTGCGACAAGGGCGAGATCATCTGGCACCAGACCCACAGGACCGATCTGCCTGCTGATGGCGGGCACGGAGAGCAGAACCGCCATCCGACGATTGTTGGCGAGATAATATACGCATGGCCTTACGCATACAATATCACAGATGGCAGTCAGCTTGCCGGTTGGAAGTTCAACCGCAAGGGGCACGGATGCGGCGGAGTCAGCGCATCGGCAAACAGTTTGTTCTGGCGTGGAAACAATCCGTGGATGTACGATCTTCGTAAGAAGGACGGGTACAGCAGGCTCAACAGTGTTACCAGACCCGGTTGCTGGATAAATATTATCCCGGCTGGAGGTTTGGTACTGATACCTGAGTCAAGTTCAGGCTGTACATGTGATTACGCGATGCAGATGTCCATGGCGTTTGCCCCTGTAACGGCTGGAATCGACCATAACTGAAAAAGAGACTTTACTAGATCGGTCGGGGCATGTATATTTCTGTTTTCTACGGCATGATGAACCTGTATCGGTGTTAAGCGGTTATTTGAAAGGTGTGCGGTTCAATGAGGACGAAAGTAAGTATTTTGTTATTGTGTGTTATTACCGCAGGGGCATTATGTTGCGGTGGGTGCAGGGTACTCGGTCTTATGTTGTCTCCTTCGGCCAACGAGAGAAAGGTGGCAGCTGAGTATCCGCTTTCTGAGCATTCCAAAGGCAAATTGTTGATTTTTGTCGAAGGAACCACCAGTTCCAATTCAGGTGGCCAGATCGAAGATGAACTGTTTCAAAGGATTGCAGTCGGGTGCATAGAGAAGTGTAAGTTTAAGAAAAAAAATATTATTTCCGGCGAAAGCATCAATGCTTTGAAGTCTCAGACGAGCGATTTTTCGCGGCTGTCACCGGTCGAAATCGCTAAAAAACTCGGTGCCGATGTTGTGTTATATGTACTAATTGAAAAATATGAGCTTTACGAGGTCGGTCCCGAGCAGTATTATAGAGGTTCCATAACCAGCAGAAGCGTGCTTTTCGACGCGAACAGCGGAGACCTTATATGGCCCGGAGCCGCTGGCGGCGAGGTTGTTCGAGGAGTTGTCGACCTCGAAGCCCGCAATGCGGAAATTGTCAGGACCACGCTGCTTGCGACAACAGAACATTGCATATTGCGAAAACTGTACGACAGTCCCGCAAGTTTATATAAGACCGAAGCGGAAGAACGTAATTATTATTCGCAATGATGGTTGGTTTGATGTAATACCCCAATTGGGCAGGTATGTCCTTCGGGTCGTAATAAAATAACAGAGAAACAGTGAAACTTAATTTTTTTGCAATGGGAGAATGTAATGATCAAGATCCTGATAGCTGACAAGCTGGCACAGGAAGGTGTTGACCTTTTAAACAGTATTGGCGGGGTAGAGCCGGTCGTCAAAACGGGCATGAGCGAAGATGAGCTTTGTGCCGTAATAGGTGATTATGACGGTATTATTGTCCGAAGTGCTTCAAAGATAACCCCTAAGGTTCTCGAACATGCGACAAAGCTTCGCGGTGTTGCCCGCGCAGGCGTCGGTGTGGACAATATCGACATACCTGCTTGCACGGCAAAGGGAGTTCTGGTAATGAATACTCCCGGCGGCAATACATTAAGTGCCGCTGAACACGCGATGGCTCTTATGCTGTCACTTAGCCGCAAGGTTGTTCCTGCGTGCAACAGCCTCAAGGGCGGAGCATGGGACCGCAAGAGTTATATGGGCAATCAGCTAAACAAAAAGACGCTCGGCGTCATCGGGCTTGGGCGCATCGGCATGGCTGTCGTTAAGATGTCGACCGGTTTCAATATGCGTGTGTTAGGGTACGACCCGATCGCTGTTCCAAAAGAAGCACAGGCCCTTGGTGTAGAGGTGGTCGATGATCTTGAGAAGATATTCAGCCAGGCTGATTATATTTCGCTGCACGTTCCGCGAAATGAGCATACGACAAACATGATCTCGGCTAAACAGATTGATATGATGAAACCTACCACCAGGATAGTCAACTGCGCCCGCGGTGGCATCATCAACGCCAACGATCTTTACGAGGCCCTGGCAGCCAACAAGATCGCCGGTGCCGCTCTTGACGTATACGACGAAGAGCCGCCGGTCAACCGCGGTTTTGAGAACCTTGAGAACTGTCTTGTTACTCCGCACCTTGGAGCTAGTACGGTCGAGGCTCAGATAGAAGTGGCTGTTGAAGCGGCGCAGATACTTTCAGACGCTCTTTCAGGCGGGGCTATCGTCAACGCACTGAATGACGTTCGCGCATAAGCGGCGTATTTAACGAACAAAAAAAGGGTGGGCGATATGCTCACCCTTTATGTTATTTCACAAGTATTGTTTTTACATTGACACCTGGTGTCGGTGGTGATGATTGAAAGGGTTTTTTACATGTCGGCCAAACGGAATGTCAAGGCGGACCAGATGAGTTTTGGTTTTGATTCGGATAATGGTGATGTTGCGGTCATGGATGAAGAAATTGTTGAAGATGCCCCTGAAAAGAAAAAAGTGTCTTCAAAACGAGCCAAAAAGTCAAAAGCTGCTACCGCTGAGACCATGGCCGCCAAGCAGCGAGACATCAGTATCAGCGAGTTTTTTGCCAAAAACCGTCACCTGCTGGGTTTCGATAATCCGCGCAAGGCA
>DAOWHR010000389.1 GCA_030641315.1 Anaerohalosphaeraceae bacterium
CAGGCCTGTGCCCCTGCCTGTCCCTGTCAAAAACCGCAAGCAGCCGCAATACACGACTCTCAAACCCGCTCTCCTCCCATATCTCACGAATAACATTCTCGCTGCCCGTAAAACCGACATCGCACCACCCGCCGGGCACAGTCCATTTACCGTCAGCGATCTCCTTGACAAGCAATACTTTATCGTCCCGAAAGATCACTCCCCGGCAATCCACCTTCGGCGTCGGATACCCGCAATCATCCTGAAGCATTCCCAAAATCTCATCAGCCTCAAGTTCGGTATGTCTGGCAAATATCTCCGCCGCTATCCGCTCGACCTCTTCATGCCTCTCCTTCTCATACTCATCTTTCGCAAAAAACTTCCCAGCCTGCGAAATAGACTTCAGCCTTGATGCGATATAAAACCAGTCAAATTTACTATCCACAAACACCACCTTATCTATAAATAACAATCCAGACTAATTCAGAGGCCGAAGCGTAAGCGCCGGCGTATTGCTCCTGCCTCTAGTGCTTTGGCCGCTGTAAACAAGAAATCAATCTCCAACACACCGACAGCAGCCGTCCCGACGAGAATGGGCCATCCAAAAAGCTCGTCGGAGTTGGCACGGCTGCGGGGCGGTTGCCGGAAAATCCCGCAAACTTCGCTCGGCTAAAATATAACAATTTTCTCAGCCGCGCATCTGCCCGCAACAGCACCTGTTGACCACGCTATCTGCAAATTATACCCCCCGCATGGCCCGTCAGTATCGATAACCTCACCGGCAAAATACAGCCCAGCGCATTTCTTAGACTCCATAGTCTTTCCATCAATCTCATCCCTGCACACCCCGCCCCGCGTTACCGTTGCTTCTGCGACAGGTCTCGTCGCGGTTATAGTTAAGCTGGCCGCCTTTATCAGCTTAACCAGACCCTTCCGCTTTAACCTGGAAAGCTGACTGGCCGGAACGTCATCTACATCCGCCTGCTCACACAACTTCGTTGCAAGCGACCGCACAAACCATTTCGTCAACACACTGACAATATCCTTCTTCGGATTTAGCCCGCACTCATCAACAATAATCCGTTCCAGTTCTTCAGCACCGCACGCAGGCAGCAAATCCACAAATACACGAACCGGCCCCTTCCCCTCTGCCAGCGCATCTGTAACATACATACTCGTTTCAAACGAAGCAGGCCCGCCTATCCCCGTACCCGTAAATATCATCGCCCCGGTTCTGCTGAACTTCTTCTCCCCGACCTTCCCGCTTATCACAACCTTATCAAGACTTATCCCTCTTAGCTGCCTGACCCAGTCCTCTGCAACCACCAGGGGAACAACAGAAGCCTTGGGTTTGATAATTCTGTGACCAAACTTTTTTGCCAGCGAATATCCATCTCCTGTTGACCCTGTGCCAGGCCAGCTCATCCCGCCAGTCGCGATAACTACAGCACCGCAATCAACCTCACGCTCTCCCATACGCACACAAAAACCGTCTGCGGTTCTGGATATTTCATCAACCCGCTTATCATATAAAAACTTCGCACCCTCACTTTTGCACGTATTTACAAGCAGATCATTCACGTCTGACGACTTATCACTTGCCGGAAACACGCATCCGTCTTCTTCGACAACCGTTCCCACCCCACCCTCAGCCAGAAACCTAACCATCGCGTCAGGCCCGAACTCATACAAACAATGCTTAAGATACCGTCCGCACTTCCCGCACGCCTTGACAAACTCATCGACACTGCACAAATGCGTAACATTGCACCTGCTCCCACCGGTCTTCAACAGCTTCCGTCCCGCAGAAGTATTACGCTCAACAATCGCAACACGAACCCCTTCAACACGCGCAGCAAAAATAGCAGCCATCAGACCGCCAGCACCCCCGCCAACAACACAAACATCAAATCTCATAGATATATTCTCATATCTTACTTTTCTTCAGCTTTATTTAGACGGGCAGTTTTGAGTGATGAAACAAAAATAGCAGTTAGTTCATTTGCTTCTTTTAGCAATGGTTCAACACGTCCACTGTCAAGCAATTCACCTTCAATAATTAATTCGAGCCAGAACGCCGATTCGTCAGCCTCTTCGATAACAACGCACAGCTTGGATATGAAATCAACTCGGCTGCGTCCTTGACAGGCAGCCCGATAATTAGCACCCACCGATGTCCCCGAGCGAACCAACTGTTTGCCAATAGCCCACCCTGCCTTACTGTCAGGTAAAGCCTCCACAAGCCGCATCACACGCAAAGCAAATCGTTTGGTTCTCTCTTTAAGTTCATGTTTATCCACAAACAAATCCCAAATTGAAAATCCAAAATCTAAAATTTAAAACTGAGTGGGTCGATAAGCCGAGTTCTGTACCTCACTTCCGCAAGGTGGTGGCCATTTAACTGGACCGACTGTCGCCAGCCAGCTCTCCCATAAAGGGAAGCAACCTACCCGCTGTCATTGCCCGGGCCGGGCTGACAGCTGCTTGGTCTTGCAGGCGGTGGGGTTTACCATGCCGATGATGTTACCACCATCGCGGTGCGCTCTTACCGCACCATTTCACCTTTACCTGTGTCCCCGAAGGAACCATCGGCCGTATATTTTCTGCGGCACTTTCCCGCCGGTCACCCGGGGCAGCCGTTAACTGCCACCGTGCCCTGTCCTGCTCGGACTTTCCTCCGGCACATTAAAGCCGGCGACCACCTGACCCACTCAAAAGGTATTATATCAGAAATCGTCTTATTACCACAGAGAAAAACAATACTGAATAATATCAGCTATACCTGTGCCACAAGGACAACATAGTTCTTTCCGTAATACTTGGCACATTTGGGACAGGTTGTATAATAAAAGTACAGCTTCTTCAGATGTTTACCCTCAGATCCCAAATACCCTTCCATCTCTTTCACCCAGCTGCGGATGTTCTTGTATGGACCTTCAAAAACTTTGGATACGAACGTTCCCGAGATTTTCTCCATCTGCGAACCCGCAATTTCTTTAGTAACCTCAATATACAGATCAGAACCCCAAAGCGAGTTTTCATCCGACAAAAGAAATGGCTCTGCTGTAAGCGCCTCAGCATTTGATATCTTTTCCATATTCCGAACGATCACCTTACCGAAGTTGATCGGAATATGAAAGATACTTCTAACCCGATCCTTTACAAACAGCCTGTCCTCAAATACATGCTCCTTCTCATCCCACGGCTCCGGATCAAAGCGCCCGCAACAGCCCGTCTCCGAATCATAGAGCTTATCCATAATCCAATCTCCTTATTCAATATCGACTTGACAGTAACACTTCTATCATTCCCGAACAATATCATAATGAGCAACTGAACCTTCACACACTTCAGGATAATCACCACGATAATGCACTCCTCTGCTTTCCTTGCGTTTGGCAGCAGCCTCTGCCATCAAAAGCGAGATCGTTAGCATATTCTGAACTTCCCAATCAAACCGGCTGTCGAAAACCTTATCCATCACATACCGCTGCCAGAATCGTATTATTTCCTGAGCTTCCTCCAAAGGCTGCTCTTTCCGGGTTATCCCGATATTTCGCCACATAAGCGCACGTAGCGAATTACGAACATCCTCAGCGTCCAGCCGGCTGCGATCCGACGTCGGAACATCATACTTCATTTTTCGATACATCAGCCCATCGCCAACCGCCGCCGCCGCGATTGCCTCGATACCTGCTAACTTGCCGAACACCAATCCCTCAAGCAAAGAATTACTCCCAAGCCGATTCGCCCCGTGCAGACCCGTCGCAGCAACCTCACCGCAGGCGTAAAGATTCTTGATATTAGTTCGGCTGCGTGTATCGGTCTTAACTCCACCAACCATATAATGGGCACTCGGACGAACCGGAATCATATCCTTGCTGACATCGATGTCAAAACTCTCGCAAAGTTCACTTATTAGCGGAAATCTCTTAGAAAAATGAACCTTATCAAAATGTCGTATATCAAGATAAACATGCGTTGAACCTGTCTTAAGCATCCGATCCAGTATCGCCCTGCTCACAATATCACGCGGAGCAAGCTCTGCCGACTCATGATACCCCTTCATAAACGTTTCCCCGTTACAGTCCCGCAGGATCGCACCCTCACCGCGAAGCGTCTCCGTTATCAACGCCCTCGAAGCACCGGCAATATACAGCGTCGTCGGATGAAACTGCATAAACTCCATATCATTAAGCACCGCACCCGCTCGCCAGGCCATCGCCAGACCATCACCAGTTGCTATTTCAGGATTCGTTGTCTCACGATAAAGCCTCCCCGCTCCGCCCGTCGCCAGTATCGTACTGCCCGCCCATATAACCTCATACCCGATTCCACTGCGATGCCCTACCGCACCAATACAGCCGTTGCTCTCCGTCGTAATAATATCGATAGCGTAAAAATCCTCGATCACATTAACATTAGGCATCTCTTTTACTTTTCGTATAAGAGCCTCAGCGATCCCTCGCCCCGTCGAATCACCATGCGCGTGAATTACACGAGCCTTGCTGTGACCGCCTTCACGCGATACATCGATCTTGCCGTCAACCATATCAAACTCGGTCCCCCACTCCAATAGCTGCCTGATCAGTCCGGGACCTTCCTGCACCACCAGCCGGACAACCTCCTCATCGCAAACACCGCACCCCGTCTTCAGAGTATCTGCAACATGATCTTCAAAGCTGTCATCCGACGCCAACACAGAAGCTATCCCACCCTGAGCGTTCCAAGTATTGCTCTGATCCAGCTTGCCCTTGCAAATCAAAGTAACATTGCACTTCGACCCAGCCTCGATAGCAGCACGCAAACCAGCAACACCACCGCCGATAATCAGACAATCAGTAAAAAGCTGCTGAGTACTAACAGTATCAATAGAAACAAGATAACGACGACCGTAAGACTGCTTAATCACTATACAAACTCCAATATTAAAATATCACTCATATAACCCTTAGTATAACCACTTTTCAACCTCTTGCAAACTGACTTTATCAACCCGGACCAAATATACAAAGCTTTGAAACATAAAAAAACACATGTTCGGGCTTTTTCATTGAACAATTATAATAATTCAAGTTAATTCAAGCCGATGTC
>DAOWHR010000259.1 GCA_030641315.1 Anaerohalosphaeraceae bacterium
AGTATTGTCCAGGATGCCCTCAATTAATTGATCGTATGGTCTCCATGCCATTTTAATACCTACCTTTCTTTTAGTCAGATTTACCTTCAACAAAAAAGGCACATCTGCCGTGTTTACAGATGTGCCTTACATTACGTAATATTGTTTTTTTCAGTCTTTTGCGGGCCGTTTTACGGTTTCTGTATTGCCATCCTTAAAACGAATCGTTACCGTGCCGTTTTCTTCAACTACCACCTTTTGCCATTTGCCGTAGATACAGTTGTGCAGGTTGATGCGTTTGACAAGATCGTGCCGGAGTTGCTCGTGCGGACCGATCAGCTCGCTCCAGAATTCATCCAGTTGCTGCTCAACATCGTACTGCTGCGTGTCATAAGTATCACCTTCATCGTTAAACCCGCCCAGGTGATACCAGATATTGTCAGCACTAAGTTCGCCAAGTGCGGCTTCAGTGATGTACACGGTTTCATCGTTCCATCTGCATTTTTCTTTTTGAGGCTCTTTAACCATCGCCATAGAGACATCTGAAGAATATGTATTCCCATTGGAAGTGACAACTGTGATCGACAGCGATTCAACACACACCAGATCATAGCATCTAATCATCTGCCGCAATCGTTCCTTACCGGCACTGACTTTGACAGAGGTTATTGTTGGCAAGTTGGTCCAACTGTAACCGATATACCCGCGATTAATATCGACCGGAACAAAAGGCTTTTGTCCTGTTTTTCCAAGTGCTGCCAGTAAATGCACGTTGACTGAGTCAGTCTCATCGTTGAGGTCCTTATCAATACACAGATAGCCCTCAGCAAGCTTAAAATCCTTCGGTGGGAACACTTCAACCGCCATGGCGTATTCATCGTTGATCAGACCCGCATTGTATTGCTCTCTGGCTTCCGGAAGTTCGATACCAAGTTCCCTGGCCCGCAAATATTCATCGTAATACAGGGAATGATCCTTTTGATGCTGGAAGTAACGATAGTACTCGATCTCGATCGCTTCCTTGAGTTTTTCAAGAGCTTCATTTTCAACCAGCTTTGTCCTTGCGGGCAGCATCAAACGTATCTGTGTCTGTTCGGTCAAATCCACAAGAACATGAATACTGCTTCGAGTCCTGCCGGGCCAGTGGTCCAGTTCCACGATTTGTCCATGAAAATTGACAAGCACATTGTTTCCATAGTAGGAGCTTTTCCATTTTCGATGATGATCTGACAGTACCGATACAACTTCGACCTTGCAGCCTATATCCGGATACACTGCCGCATCCTTACTGCAAAATGGCATACTGTGACAATACTTGCCATCTACAATTACTCTAATTCCCGCGAATACCGCATGCCTTTCGACCGTATCCTGATTCCATGGCTTTTCATCGCGGAACTTAAGGATGGTTCCTTCAGTGAATTCTGAATTCTCTGTTACCTCTACCGACTCTCCTGTCCAGCCGTCCTTGTCAATTACGGTTTGCCTGCTGCCGGAAATAATAGTAACCTTCCTTGGCGCCAGACTGAATAAACCCACACCGGCAGGGTCTTCGCCAGCTTCGAGCTTCTCGTCCCAACCGCTGCCTCCTAAGTCCAGCAGCTTCTGGAAATCATCAATACCACTGCCGTTGTCGGCAACCGTAATCTCTCCATCCTTGTTTGAGATTAGCACTTCTGTCGCACCGGCTCTTCTTGCGTTCTGCAGGATCTCGATGATCCTGCCTTCCATGCTGCCTGTAAAAAGTCTACTGGCCTTCGTTAATAATTTCGGACTAACTTTCGCACAAATTGTCTGCTGCATAATTTTCACCTTTCCTTTCTTTTAGTCAGATTTACCTTTAACAAAAAAGGCACATCTGCTAAGCCTTAACAGATGTGCCTTACAATACTGTTTTCTTGAGTTTTTAGGCCTGCTGTTGATCACCTGAGTCTTGCCGTTTAGCCATCATTAAAATGAATCTCAAACATGCCTTCTGGTTCATTGGATATTTTTGGTTGTAAAACTTCTCGTCGAGAATAGGTTTTACAAAATAGTCTATAGAATGATCTATGTTAAACGCCGCGATTTGGCGGCTGATTCAATAATACACGTCGCTAAAAAGCCCCGCTTCATCATGTCACCGAATCCTATCCAGCTGCTTTGATGTGCTTGTGGCCTAATCGCTCGTTTTTAGCCTTACGGCATCGAGTGGTTGTTTGGTGTTGTTATAGTTGAGTGGTAAACAGAAGTGCTTTGGAGTATATAAAGGTTGCGGACTTTAACCGCATTTTTCTGATACGATCCGTGGAATCGATGATTGCTCGAAAACAGTTTGAATTCGTTTCTGAGCAGCGATGGCTTTTCCTTTTTGATCATGACGATAACACTGCTGCATCGAAATGGTTTTATGGCCCAGGGCAGCCTGAACTTCCCGGAGATCATGAGAGTCGATTCCAATTAAGGTAGCGAATGTATGACGCAATGAATAATATCCTCTGCCGTAGGGTCTTTTCAGAGATGCCTTTTCGTACAGCCGTATGAAACGACTCTTAATCGCATCGGATCTTTTGAACTTGCCATCTTCATCGATCCGTTCCCAGCAGAACGGATGGCCGCGTTTGCCAATAAAGAGATGATCTGCGTATTGTGGGTGTGCCGGTGTGCCGCGATAGTGCTTGAGATATTTTCTTAAGACAGAAACCGTCTGGGGCCACAGATAAAAATCTCGCTGAACACCGGTTTTGGAACGACAATGCGAAACCGTCGCAGCATCAAGATCAACATCCGAACGCTTCAAGGTTCCGATATCCATATTTCCAAACCCGCAGTTCAGACCCAACAATAACAGCGATGTATCAACCACATCAGCAACCCGGAACAATTTTTCCAGCTCATCCCAGCCGATCGCATCCCTGTGCTGTTTTCGGCCATGGCCCGACTTTGCTTTCCGATTGGCTGAAAAGGGTTTGATGCAGCCCATCCTGACGGGTCCAAGACCATGGACATCCTCGGCCCATTTGCACAGCATCCGGACATGGAGGATGTAGTGATTCGCCGTTGAAACGCCAATATTGGGATTGTCCGCCAGCCAGAGCCGGTAATCGGATAATAACAGGGTTGACATATCCGAGAGTTTCTCACGATCCGGATTCCACCGGTGTTTTTTTAGCCAGTCTGTAAAATACCGCAGATGTCGCTGGATCGATGCCAGAAATGATGGACTCAAGCCCTCACTGGACTTAAATCGCTGGTAGTGCTTGATCAACCGACTTAAACTCCACTCTGCCGGAACATCCGCAATCGGTTCCGGGTTTTCCAGAAGATCAAATATCAGCATCTGGCCATCAGACATAACAACTCCATAAAATCAAACGGCTTCGTTTCTAAAGCGGCAGGAAAACCAGTGCAGTTTCAGCAATTCATTTTTATAACTATTTTTATCTTCTCTTAAGCTCCTCTCCCAGTGCATACCGTTCCCTGCTAATATGGATGGCATGATCACGCAACTCAGTGCCGAAGTTTTTTTCGATAAACAGTATTGTCTCAAACGCCTGGCAGTAGATATCAGAGAAGATGTGCTGGAATCGCCACCGAACCCCCTGCCGTGTAACGCCGAAGGTGTCATGGATATTTTCACCATAGGTGCCCTTCAGCACCATTCTGCTGGGATGTCCAGGTTTTAGCTCAACATGCAAGTCCTTCGAGTCCATCATTGCCTTGAGTCTGGTCAAAAATTCCCTGTCCTTCACTGTTAATGGCATGTTTTTTCACCTTGATTATATTGTCCTGCTGGATTACATCGATCACAGATGTATGAGCCAGGAAGATAACCGCTATAAACCGCCAGATCAGGTCCTTGCGGTCATTTTTAATAAGCGGCGGTATATCCGTCAAACTGACATAATAGTCTTCGATATGGTCCTCTATATGTGTTTGATAACGATTAAGATCAAACTGCCCCTTCAAATCGATCAGCAAATCAACCGGCAGACCTGTCGTTAGACTGTTTAGAGCAGCAACAAGCCCGGCAACCGAATCAAGATCATGGGGCGATTCCAGGTGCAGTGCCTCTGAGCGGCTTCCAGAAAGCATCTGACGCACCCTCTCCTTAAGTTCTTGTTTGCGATGGCGGGATTCGGTCATTTTGGCCTTAAAGTAATTACGGTCATACACCAGACCATCAAATAAATACAGTGATTGAATATCACTACCGCATTGACTGCAGGTATACCGCCTAACATTTAAGATTGGTATTCCGCCGCACTTTGAACACCGCTGAAATGTTACGGTGGGATCAAATTCATTTTTGCAGGTTTGACATTGGCACCGCCCTTCTGCGATCATTATCAGATGACCATTGCATTTCGGACAGCGATGTGCCAGCAGCATCACTGAATAAAAGAACCGCCTGGCCTTACCAACAAAGACTCCAACTGCCTCGGCCATCTCAAAGGCCCGCCTGACAATGTTCATTCTTCAACAGGTTCCTGCTCCACCGGCTTCTGGTTCCTGGGTGTGAATTTCCTTTTGCACTTCTTACAGTATCGAATCACACGCACACCCATATTTTTAGTGACTCGTTTTCCCTTGCTGACGGTATCCGTCGAACCGCATCCATCATAAGGACACTTAAATGGTCTTCCTCTTGCCATTGGCATCACCTCACGGGACATGTAAGGGACATTGATATATAAATGTTACGATTTTCAGCAGAGAGTAAACTCCGCACGCAGTATTCACTGCCCCCTATTGTTAACTGACCCTAAGCCTATGGAGTTTACACGTAAACGATCGAACCTTAACGTGCATGTCATTATTTTCAATATAGCAACTATATCATCCATTCATTACGCGTAAACCACGCGCCCGTTATTAACTGAACCCCACGCATTAACTCAGGGGTACAGGGCCTATTTTAAGTTCCCATCGGCATTTTACTTGTAAACTCCGCACGCAGTGTTCACTGATCCCCTGCTGTTAACTGAGCCTATGTGTGTAGAGTTTACACGTAAACGCCCAAAATTTGAGGTATGCAGTATTATTTTCAATATGGAAAGGATTTCTATCTATTCACCACGCGTAAACTTCGCGCACAGTATTAACTGTACCACACGTATTCACTGAGGTGTTCTTTGTGGTATCCTTCTTCGATTTCCATCGGTAATTTACTGTAAAACAACACCATTGCTTTTCCCCAGTGGGAGTAAAATGCCGATGGAACCGGTTATATAAATATATAGATATAT
>DAOWHR010000207.1 GCA_030641315.1 Anaerohalosphaeraceae bacterium
AACAGTCATTATCCGCCATGTTAGGTCTACCAATCCTCCCTCTATGGGAGAAAGTGCGGGATATGATCGCAGATAGAATGCCACAGCCTCTGAAAATTATTATCAAGAGCATTCCACTCCAGATACCGAACATCCCATTCAGTGGCAATATGACTACCACTAGTGATGAGCAATATCTGGATTGGGACATTCCTGATCAATTCCATATCGAGTCACCATCATGTCTGGACTTAGACGGGTTTTCGGCCCACACTCAGGTCGGATGGCAATTGTCGATGCCGGGGCTATTGGCCGTAAAAGCCTGGGATTTTCTGAAAGACCTGTTGTCCAAAATCCAGATGGTAAGTCTATGTCTGTTGACAAGGCGTTTGAAAGTTTTATAGTTTATCAGGACGGTAAAAGTCGACAGCCAATCCGCTTTATCGAAAGAAGTGTGTATCTGGCAAGCGCCAAGCCTGAACAAAGCGCAGAAATGACAAGCCGGTTATTGAAGGTGCTGCAATCGACCAAATCGACTTTGCCGGCAAAACAGCTGGCGTGTAAGTGGATCGTTCTTGTTGATGATGCCAAAGCTATCGAGGTTCTTGCTGCGATGCTTGATAAGCCGGATACCTTCGAAATGGCATTGGGTGCCCTGGAACAGTACGAATCACATAAAGCCGATGGCGTCTTATCACAGTCTTTGAAGCGTTTTAAGGTTGAGCAGCAAACAGCAATTATTAACGCGATGGGACGTCGGGGCAATGAGTTTGCTGTTGATCAGCTGGCAACATTGTTGGAGAGCAGCGATGCCGAAGCTGCCAAAACGGCAGCGGTTAACCTGGGCATCATTGGAAACGAAAAAGCCGCTCAGAGATTGTTACAAACGAGCAATATCCCCAAGGAAACTTTACACGACGCACTGCTGCGATGTGCATTGAAACTTAAGCAGTCGAACAAAAACAACGAGGCTCTAAAGGTATATCGCAGTCTCTGGCAGCAGAAAACCCCGGTCGGTTTGGTCGGACTTGTGAGCATAGAAAAACAAAATGCCCGAATAGAACTTCTTGAAGCCGTCAGAAGCAACGATCCATTACTTGTCAAGACTGCTATTAATCTGTCCGGCACATTATCTGATTCGGTTATTGATAATGAATTGATTGATCTGCTCGGCAGTGTTTCACCCGAACATAAAATTGCCTTGATCAGGATGTTTGCCGACCGGAGAAAAACTGCGGCTTGCACTGCGATTGCCGCTGAATTATCAAGCAACAACGATGATGTTGTTGCAGTGGCTGTGCAGGCTCTTGGGCAGGTGGGGAACGCTTCCAGCGTTGAGCCTCTTGCCAGAGCAGCCTCTACAAAAACTGGTGATCGCCGCAGGTATGCACGACAAAGCCTTGTACTGCTGGACGGTAATAAAGTGAACAGTACTATCAGGCAATTGATCCAAACAGGTCCGTCATCTTTGCGTGCTGAGTTGATACAGGCCGCAATGAGCCGAAAGGTACAACTTGAAAGCAAGGATCTGTGGCGGATCATCAAAAGCAGGACCGAACCGAAGGATGCACGAAAAGAAGCTATTAATGCTTTAGTCGAGACATCAGAATCGGGTAATTACCAACAACTGGTAACATTCTGGGCCAAGCTTGATGACATGTCATTATCTCAGACTATTAAGCTGGCGGTTATGAAGTCTGGTTCAGGATTGGATGAAAACACCCGTTCTGAGCCATTGCTGAAAGCTTTAAAGGATAAACTTTCCCCGGGCATCATGGGACAAATGCTGTCCGCAGCAGGAGGTTTTGATCACAAGGATTTTCTCGGGATTATGCAGGCTTCGTTACAGGATCCAAATCCCGCGGTCCAATTGGAAGCTGTAAGAGCGTTGGTGAGTTGGCCTGACAACAAAGGAATTGATGAACTTACAAAGGTTTCCTCAACATCTTCCGCTGCAACACAACGTATCCTGGCTCAGCGGGCACTGCTGGCTCGTGGTGATAGTAAAAAGTTGTCTGTGCAGCAAAGGATTGGTATTCTAAAATCGTTGGTTGCATCCGATGCCGCCGATAACATTAAAGAGCAAGCAGCGTCTCTGTATCAGCAACTGAAACAGCAACTTCCTGAATACCGTATTGAACAGGTTGCCGAAGTTGCCCCCAAAGGGTATCGTCTCACTGCATATCTCAATTGCGGAACAGATATTATTACAGGTGGTGACCATGAACTGAAATTAAAACTGAAAAAGGGGCGAAAACATCGCTGGGCAGGCTCGGAGAAGAAACTTCCAGCTACTGCTGGAACAATCTTTTTCGATGAAAAAGAGATTGTGTTTGAGGTCACAGGACTCAAAAATGATCATTCATACCAGCTTGGGTTTGTATGGTTTGATTATGACAATAACAAGAGAGTTCAGAAGGTGCAGGTTGATAACAGGACCCTGGTGCCCGCGACAAAACTGCCTGTTGGCTACTCGAAAGGAAAGCCTTTAAAGAACATAACTGTTCCAATTCCAGCGGGACTCACAGCGGACGGTAAATGTGTTGTTCGTTTTGAGAAACTTGCGGCACTCAATGCTGTGGTAAGTGAGATATGGCTATATGAATCACTGGAGGCCAACAAAAAAATGTCAAGTTCCGAAAAGCGAATTCTATTAGTTACCGGAGAGGATTATCCGGGGCATAAGTGGCAGGAAACGGCGCCGGTCGTTCATTCTCTGCTGGAGAAGGATTCCGGATTAAATGTGGATGTGCTTGACGATCTTAGCAAGCTGGCTGCCGCGGATTTACTACAATACGATGCCGTCGTCATGCACTTTAAGAATTATGACCCGAAAGTGCCTGGCCGCGATGGATATGACAATTTGTCAAAGTATGTTCAAGGCGGCGGCGGGCTTGTGCTGGTTCATTTTGCCTGCGGTGCGTTTCAGGAGTTCAAAGATGAATTCACCGTTTTAGCAGGCCGGGCATGGAACCCGAAACTTCGAGGGCACGATCCGCATGGAAAATTTACGGTCAATATCATCGATCACGAGCATCCCATTACTAAAGGGCTGGAAGATTTTGAGACTATCGATGAGTTGTATACCTGTCTTGACGGCAATACAGAGATCAAGGTTCTGGCTGAGTCGGTATCAAAAGTTGACAAGAAAAAATACCCTATAGCATTCGTTTTAAATTACGGAAAAGGTCGAGTCTTTCACAGTGTGCTTGGGCACGATGTGGTAGCTTTTGAAGCGAACGGGGTTGGCGAGTTGTTCCGGCGCGGTACAGTGTGGGCAGCAAACTAAATTTTATCATAAAGGACTTTAACAATGAAAATCAGCTTTCATACTGACGCTTTTAATTCTTCCTACTGGAACTTTGAGAAATGCCTCCAATGGGCCCAGGCCAACGATGTTCATAATATCGAATGCGGTGTGATAGACGGCGTCAGCTGGATACATGGTTTGGGTTATCAGCCTCATGTTGCGTTGTATGAGGATCCTTTGCTGCTGCGTAGGAAGATGGAAGGCTACGGCGTTCAATTTTCTCAAATCGATGCTGCTTTTCCTCTATCGGGTAAGGACGGTCCTGCTTATGGTGTGCCTTATGTTCTTAAGTCGATCCCCTGGGCCAAGCTTGCCGGCTGTGAGCGTATAGCAACTACCGATGGCTTGCATAAGCCTGAGGGACTTAGCGACGATGATGCTATGGATATGATGAAGTTCAGCTATGGGCAAATTATCGAAGTTGCCCAGGCCTATGAGATATTTATCAATATTGAAGTGCATGGGTATTTTACAACCAACCCCGATATGCTGGAAAAGATGCTGGCTTTTTGCGACTCACCTTATTTGCGACTGAACCTGGATACGGGCAACAGCTTTATTGCGGGACAGGATCCGGTTGAATTCTGCGAGCGATTCAAAGACAAAGTTAACCATGTGCATGTCAAAGATGTGAGCGAATCTCTGGCAGCAGCAGTACGAGGAGACCAGGCCGGTATCGCGGTCAGCCAATGTTCGATCGGCCAGGGAGTAAATGCTGACAACATTAAAAAGGTGCTTACGATCCTGAACGACAACGGATATGATGGTGTCTTGAGTATGGAGTGCGAAGGCGCAGGAGGGCCGATGATCGAGAAATCTCTTGCCTGGCTGCGAAGTACACTGAATGAACTGAATATTCCGATTGAGTGATAGTAGGGGGGCAAACAAATGCGATTGACGAGACGAACCTTTATGGCAGCATCGGCGTTAGGTTTGACGAATGTGGCCTTGGGCCAGGCAAGCCCTGAGCAAAAACCAAAGAAACGCATTATTTTTATAGCGGGCCCGTCAAGCCATGCTTATGGCCTCCACGAACATCCAGCTGGTTGTCGATTGCTGGCCGACTGTCTAAACGCTTTACCAGACGTAAAAGCAGAGGTATTCGCTGACAAGTGGCCCGCTGATGATTCCGTATTTAATGGCGCTGATGCTGTTGTGATTTTTAGCGATGGTGGTACGGGGCATATTATGGCAGGTCACGAGGAGACTATCGAAAAGCTTACAAAATCCAGGGTGGGCGTCGGCTTTATGCATTATGCTCTAATCCCTCAGGATGGAAAACATCGAGTGATCAAAGATGCGATAGGGGGGTATTATGAGACAAACTGGTCGGTTAATCCGATATGGCAGGCAACGTTTAAGAAGCTGCCGGAACATCCGGTTATGAACGGTGTTAAACCGTTTACAATCAAGGACGAATGGTATTACCACATGAGGTTCGTACCCGAGCAGGAAAATGTGAAGATGCTTCTCAGCGATCTGCCGCCAGCCGAGACGCTTAATAGGCCCGAAGGCCCGCATTCCAATAACCCCCATGTTCGAAAAGCTGTTCTCGAAGAAAAACAGCCGCAGCATCTGGCGTGGGTATATACACGAAAAAACGGCGGCAGAGGTTTTGGGTTCACTGGAGGTCACTATCACTGGAACTGGGCGCATGACGATTATCGAACTTTCGTTCTAAATGCTGTCGGCTGGCTGGCAGGGATCAAAATACCACCTAACGGGATTCCCTCGAAAACACCAACGTATGATGATCTGATGAAACCACTGGGTGTCCCACCAAAAAAATTCAACGCCACCGAGATTAAAAAACTACTGTCAAACTGGAAGAATCTTGTAAAGGATTAATCATGAAGATAGGCCTCAACTTTTTATTGTGGACAACGCATGTAACTGATGAGCATTTCCATCTGTTTGAAATGTTGAAACAAAACGGCTACGATGGGGCGGAGATCCCCGTTATGAGCGGCAATATCGATCATTACAAAATACTTTCTGATGTAATAAAAGACAATGGTTTGGAATGTACCTGTTGTACCGCTTTGCCCGGTCCTCATGCCGATCCGATCAGTCCTGACAAGTCCGTTCGACAGGCAGGTTTGGATTACCTAAAGTGGTGCATAGATTGTGTTGCCGCGTTGGGTTCCAATATTCTTTGCGGCCCGACCTTCCAGGCTCTGGGAAGTTTTACCGGAACCGGTCCAACAATCGAAGAAAAACAGCGAGTGTTAGAAGTACATCAGACCATTGCCGATTATGCAGCTCAGTCAAATATCACCATTGCAACAGAACCGCTCAATCGATTTGAGTGTTTCTTCCTCAATACTCTTGCCGATGCTGATCAGCATGTAGAGGATGTTGGCCGTGATAATTTCGGGATTCTTTTTGACACGTTTCATGCAAATATTGAAGAGAATGATCCTGTCTCCGTTATTCAGCGATACGGCAGAAACATTCGTCACGTACATTTCAGTGAAAACAATCGCGGCATCCCCGGCACCGGCCATGTTGATTTCGCAGGTACCCTGAAAAGTCTCAGAGATCTCGGTTATGATGGCTGGATTGTTGCAGAAGTTTTCGGCAGGGCACTTCCCGACCTGGCAGCAGCAACATGTATCTGGCGGGACATGTTCGAATCACCCGAACAGGTTTGCAGCAAAACGTATCAATTCATAACGAATCTTTGATTTTCATGAGCATTGACAGGCTATCTGATTATTGCTCTGCATACTGATTTTTTTGCTGGTACTGTGATGGCGATACCGACATGACTTTTCTAAAGATACGTGAAAAGTAGAACTGGTCCTCATAGCCCAGTGCAAGGGCGACCTGCCTGATGCTCTTATCGGTAGTAGTCAGAAGCCTGCATGCTATCTGAATTTTTAATTTGATAAAATAGTTTATTGGCGAGGAACCTGTTTGGGCTTTGAATACACGGCTGTAATGAGCGATCGACATATTCGCCTGGTCGGCAAATTGATGCAGTTCAAATTGCTGGACAATATTAAGTCTCATGTAGTTAATCGAACCTTCAATTACTCGGAATTGCGGGATAGAAATCCCCTGAACGTATGATGGATTATGAAAGAAAAGGTAAGACAGAATTTGATTGAAGGTGGTAGAGGCATGGATCAGGTTGCGAATGCTGAATCCTGTCTCCAAACAACCAAAACAGTGTTCGTATAATTGGGTCACTGTTTCCATGGTCTGCCCGTCAATATTGGCAAGAGGATTGCGATCTGGAAGTTGTTGGAAGTAATGTTGTGCGTTAACACCCTTGAAATGTGTCCAGTACAGTGTCCACGGGGATTCTGTATCGGAAGCATAACGGTGCGGACGATTGGCTGGAAGGATAAAAAACTGACCTTCCCTGACCTGTGTCTCATTGTTTCCAAGTTCGAACCACCCTTTTCCGCTGACACAAATGTTGATAATATATTCATCGCAGCCACAAGGCCGGTTACTGTAATGCCCGAATGCTTCCGGGTAATAGCCTTTGTCTGTGATATACATAGGGCTGACAATTGGAAGTTTTGCAAGTTTATTGCGTAACGATGGAGGAATCACAAACAATTTCTCATTTGCAAAACTTCTTACAATAATGTCAGGAATTTTCGTCATTCCACCAGTATAGCACAGGAAACACACAAAATCCAATATAGAAATGATAATATAGTCCATGTTTTTGGTATGGAAGTCTATGATTCAATGCGATCACTATGAATCTGTTGACGCTGGACACCGATGAAATATTACGTGGGTATTCGGGAAACAATGATTAATCGTGCAAGAGCGGCAAGTTCGGCTACATTAGCCGCTGATTTTATTACAAATCCATTGCAGCAGGAAAAAAACCACAAAAATGACATTGATGCCGACATCGCCACTTACTGCAAGCCCTTATGGTTGCAGGGTTTATTGAAATCGGGGTGACAGGACTTGAACCTGCGACCTCATGACCCCCAGTATAAACAGGGGGTTTATAAGTATCTGTCAATAAATGATTAATGATTGCTATTTAATAACTTATGATTCTGACCGAGCTGTAACCGAGAGCTAAACGAAGGCCAAATAGGCGCGTTTGTCACAGTTCTTGTCACAGTTGGCTCAGGCCGATTCAATTTAATTACAGCTGTTAGCAAGTCAATCCTATAGAGGATTACAAGTGGCGATTGACACCATTTTGACACCACTAGAATCAAGTTTTTGAACTTCCAAACTCTTCACACTTCCAAAGAATCTGAAAACTTTCGTCCGATGGCTTTTTATGTCTATATTATTAAAGAGTTTATGGAGAGGTAATGTTTGTGCCCTGCGAGGTCTATGAATCGCATACTAAATGGCTGCAAGTGTTTCGATCAGTTTTTAGTTTCCGAGCAGGCTTATTATCTGTACGATAGGTACATATTTGTTCGATTCCTACTCCATTAAGCCCACGTAACTCATATAAAGTATCCTTATCCAGTTGCTGGCTCCCTGAATCGTATATTAGATTGTATACTGTATCAGCATTCTCAAAATTTAGAGGGTATCCGTGCCTTGAAAGAATCGCCGAAGCTATTCTTATCTCTGGACCACATGAAGCAATAATTTTATATTTGACCATAATTATATAATTAATCCCAGGTTATTAAAGATTTCGTACGCATACAATTCAGATACACTATAGTATCCCCTCCTACTCAAGCTAAAAGCAAGATATCAGATAACGTGTTTTTGTTTGTCATTGTAAAAGCTATCGATATTTTTAAAATAAAATGTTCGTTTTTAATTTAGCCGAGAGATTGCACAACTCCAAGTACAATAGAAATGATTATAAGTACAATGGGGCCAAACGTATAGAACTTCACGGTTAGAATATTAGAGACATTTTCAAACTTATCAGCACTCATCCGAAGATAGCCTAGTACTACCACTAAATAGATTGCTAAATAGAGACAAATTGAGAAAATCTCTAAAGTTTTTTGTTGAAAAGTTATGGATTTCATAATGCTAACAAGAGCACTTAAAGGGCAAACTAAAACACTTTGACCTACAAGAAGATAATTAATATGGTGCCCTATGCTTCTATGCACTTCTGCCGGCCGAATGAATATTTTTGAAAACACGTCAGAAAAAGCGCCTGTGGCCGCAACTGTTATAGGAATAATGTGTGTTGTAATAGAATCGATAATTTGTAGAAATACACTCATTATCTTATCAGTTCTCCATATTACCTGAAAGGTCCATACGTTTTGAGTCACTCTCTCCATCCAATCCCCAAGCTTTTCTTGCTTTCTTTTTAAGAATCAGATCCTTGTACGTTGATTGCTCAACAGAAATATCACTGACCAGAGAACATTTCAAAGAGATTAGGGCACCGACAAAACCGGTTGGTCGTTTTATTTCACATTGACACAAGCCAAATGCATCCCCGTTGAAAAATTTCCCAGAAGAAGGTTTAATCCAAATAAATTGTTTCCCAGATCCATAAATTTTCAACTTGCTTGAATTCAATTCGACTTCTATGGCTACCGTACTAGCTCTCCTTCGTCGGCTATGACCTACAAAAATGACTGTTTCTTCTCCCAATTGACAATCTTCATGTTTCTCTTCACAACATGGGCTCAGACACCCAATGACTTTGATAGCCTGTTCGGAAAATTCAAGGTCGTTAATCCATAAAAAAGAACCGTTATGAGCAAACTTGGACATTTCTTTCCAGGTATTTTTCAAGTCATTTGTTTTAAACCTACATACCATTGTTATCTCCATTCAACTGTTTTTGCTTCTATGCCCTCTCTTACAATATCCACTAGTGTTGAAGCAAATTCCCAACCATGAGCCCAAGAACTAGTATGTATAAATGCTTCCATCAATGGTCCAATTAATTCTGGAGATTTGAAGGCAAACATAATACCTGCATCTTCACCCAGGATTAACAGTTCAATTTTTAAAGAACATGTTGTCGTATCACATAAGATTTCAGAAGGCACTTGTTTATCACCCGGTAAGTCTTTATTTTCCTCCCTAGATTTGCAAAGCAACCGCCTATATTCGCTAAGAGATAGTGGCTTCTTTAATGGAAGAGAACACAACTCTACAATAAATTCTCCCTCACTGTATACAAGCTCAATTACACCTTTATAGTCTCGTATAATCCCATGTAAACCAAACAGCTTATTAATTAAAATGATGGTTTTTGTCTCAGAGATGCCACAAGGCCACGTTGCATAAAAGGTTTCGTCAAATTTATCCAGTGTCAGAATTTCCTTCGCAGGTGTCTGATAGACGTTCTGCACACACCATCTTTTTGGTGGCGATTCACCTGGCATTTCAATTTCTCGCTCAGATATTCCCAGTATAGCCAATATCCCTGAAGGCTCATTACTAGTGTAACTGTAATCAAGTTTTGTAAGATCGCTACGTGAATACTCTTCCAAATTTGCTTCAAAAACAGTTGGCATTAAACCCTCCGGATCTACCCACCAACTATCCTGAGTCTTCGTTAAACATTGCTTGCTCTCAAGTTCTTGTGCATCGGCCACTGAGAGTCTCTTGACAGTATTATACCAACGGTCCTTAATGAAGTCCTGGGCATAATTTGGCAGAATATTATTAATTATTCTACGAGTATCGCTTATATCGGGTTGTCGCGTCTTGCCGTAATCTCTCTCATATTCATCTATTTTTTCTACGGCAATTTCAAATAACCTAGCTTTCTCTAATTGTTTCCCTGACATTCTCCTGCATCCTGTTACATCATCTTGACAGCATTCTAGCATGCAAGTAGCAAAACCGGCCTCATACACACTCCTAACGGCCAACGAATGCCCAATGCCTTTTAGGGTTGTTTTTGGAGATTTACCAATGGAGGCGATAACTTCATGGTTATATGTTTCTATTGGCATTTCAAGAAGACATCGCGTATTTGTCAAAAGCCTCAGGACTTGGCCGTTATAATTTTCGGGGTCTGCTATCCATTTTTCATTTTCTATTTGAGCATGATTGACTACGGTGGCGATATTCAT
>DAOWHR010000332.1 GCA_030641315.1 Anaerohalosphaeraceae bacterium
GTCGATGTATTTCAGGAAGTCGGAGGGTGTTTTTATCGCCGCTATTTTTTTGTATTTGTTTACAGCCATTTTGTCAGCCTCTCCATGATGTCTTTAAGTATTTCGATGTCGGTGTCGGGTCTGGTCGCGGAGTTTGGATGGGTTTTGTCGGTGGCGATCCACTGGCGAAGGTGCAGGAATTGTGCGGCGCTGTGTTTGTAGGCAGGGACGGGGGGACGAAACGCCAGGAAGCCGAGGTACTGGAGCAGGTCGTTGAGTTCGTAGAAGCTGTCGTCGCCGTTTTGCCAGAGCTTGTCACGAAGAGCAAAGGCGTCGGGGGCGAATGTGCTAAGCCCGAGCAGGTAGTCGCTGCCGTACATTACCATGTCGATGGCAAGGTCGTTGCCGGTGAGGACCATGAAGTCGGGCCTGACGGAGTCCCTGACGCGTAATCGCTGCCATTCGAGTTTGCGGCTTAGCGAGGAGTGCTTTGCGCCGATGCACCGGGGGATCTGCACGAGGCCGGTATAGGTATCGAGGTCGTATATTTTGCCGAAGGGGGCGAACATGTCGCCTAGTTCGAACGCGATGAATCTGTCGCAGCATCGTGCGATCTGCTGATATGCTTCGACTATCGCATCGCCGGGGCGGGAGGTCAGTCCGAACGACTGAAATATTATGGGGGTTCCGCCATGCCGGGTGATGAGGTCGATCTGGTCGGAGTATCGGTCGAGGTCGAAATCGGCGCCGGGTGAGTCGGCGACATAGGCGCCTGCGACGTACATTTTGCCGCCTGCGATATTTTGTGTGCGAATGAGTACCTCTTTGCGTGTTTGGGCATCGATGAGATTCGCATAGCCGGTGTCCATGTTTACGGCTGGGGAGAGGCCGGCGTTCAATGTGCGTTCGACGTGGCGGTCAAAGCTTTTCCAGTCGACGCTGTTGTCGGGCAGGAAGGGCAGGAGAATGGCGGACATTCCGGTAATCCTTCGCCGCGGGATGACGGCGTTTGCAGGATGGATGTTTTCCTTTGAATTCGGCTGATTCGGCATAAAATGTTCCTTTTGGCAGTAATTGAATGTTCGTCTGCTTGTTTTAACATTTTTTCCCGGAAAGAGCAAGATTGTCCGTGACTTTTCTTTTTATAAGCGCATTATTTTTCGTTTGTGTAGATGGCATTGTTGACGTAAATACTGGATTTCAGCCTGCGCTGGAATGACAGAGACTATGGGCAAATTTACTTGGGAATAAGCAACGGTTTTTAGTTTTGCAGTGTTCGACTAATTAATTCTTTTAGTTCGTCTGGTTTGAGGTCGGTTGCTAGTACTTTTCCTTCGGGTGAGATGAGTACTTCGTATGGGAGGTTTTTTGTGTCGTATTCGAAGGCGAGCCTTGATCCGTATTGTGCCGCTATACCGTGGGGCCAGTTTATTTTTTGTTCCTCGAGATGTTTGGCGGCGATGGAGGCGAAGTATGGTGAATTAAAGTATACGCCGAGCATTGCGAAATCGGGATTGTTTTTTTGCTGGCTGTAAATTTCTTTGTAGAGTTCGATCTCTTTGTGCTGCTGGTCGATCTGGTACGAGTTGTAGAAGGTTAGCAGAATAGTTTTGCCGTGGAAGTCAGCAAGTGAGAGATGGCCGCCTTTTACATTTGGTATTGAAAAGTCCGGTGCGTAGGAGTCAATGTCGAGTTTGCCTTGTTTCATTTCGATGAGTCCCAAGTCGAACGGCAGGTTCATGTCGGTTTCTTCTGTGATTTCGGGGACCTGGAATTCGTAGTAGAGGCTTGCGACGACGTCTTCGTAATTATATGAGTGGTCTGCGTTTTTTGTGCGGATGTGGCCCTTGAAGACGTATGTACCAGCGGGGACATTTTCTACTGTGAAGGGACGTTGGGCGAAGAGTCCGCCGTATGACATTGAGTAGCGTTTGCTTTTGCCCCGGTACTTTTGCATTTCTTCCATGAGCTGCTGGGCCTGGGGAGTTTTGTAGAATTCGGCAGCCCAGGTTTTGGTCTGTGAGTAGGTCATGTCGTCGAAGTTGTCTGGCCATGGGAAGAAGTCAGCGGGGATTTCTTTTTTTAGAGAACTTATACTAATGTCAGCAAAATATTTGTTGCCGAAGACGAGTTGGCCGTCGGGACCGGTGATCTTTCCGATGAGTGTTCTGCCGTTGCCGCCGAGATTTAGTTCGAGTGTTTGGCCCGATGCGACTTCGTAGATTTCGCGGTAGAGTCTTATTTTGCCCGGGATGACTTTTTCGAAGGTGAACCTGCCGTCTTTGTCGGTGACAGCGCTGTTTTCACCGGTGAAGGTTGAGTTGTGGGGCATGTTATTGGGGTAGTCGAGACGGAGGAGTTTGTCTTTGGCGGGCTTTGCGCCGACGTAGAAGTCGCCTGTTACTCGTGCCCATGGTTTGAGGACGATCTCTTTGGTCTCTGCGAATTCTTCTGCGGTTATGTACGCAAAGCCTACGTCAGCCATAGCGAAGATTGGGAGTTCGGCGGTTTGGGCGGGGAAGGAGAATTTGCCGTCGCTGCCTGATGTTGTGACAATCTCATACCGTTTGTTGTAAACCTGGCCGTTCTCTATTCTGGTAAGGCCTTTTGCCAGGCATATCTGTGCTTCCTTTACCGGTTTGCCGTCTTCGGTTATTACGATGCCTGTTGGGCCGATGCCTTTTTGGAGTTCGAAGTCGAGTGTGATGTTGTCCTGATCGTTGTTGAACGAGTCGGAAAAGGCCGGGGTGTAGCCGTCGGCAACGATCTTAATTCCGTAGCTGAGCCTTGGTGATGTGAAGTCGTAGGAATATTTACCATTAGTGAAAACCTTGCGCCAGCCTACACTGGGTTGGTATGTCAGGGAGCCTGGGCGGTCAAAGCTTTCGATGCCCGGGATTAGTTTGAAGTTTTCGATAGGCTGCTTTGTTTCGGCATCTATGACGCTGCCTGCGATTGTTATTGGTCGATAGAGAACTATTTCGTACTCATCGTCTGAAGCGATAAGATCGGGATGACTAAAGTACATGTATCCGGTTTTTCCTATAACGACCTGGATGTCGTCGGCTGGCGCGTTGGTCCATTTGAAACGGCCATCGGAGTCGGTGTATTTGAATCGGTCGGGGTCGACAGTGCCAAGGAACTTTATTGACTGGCAGTCGCGCCATTTTCCGAGGTTTATCTGCGCTTTATTGATCGGGTTGCCGTCTGTGTCGATCACTCTTACGGCGATTGATTTGGCTGGTGCTAATTCAATCTGCGCGGGCTGTAGTTCCGGTGACATATCCAGGTTGATCAGTTCGGGTGCATAGTCTTTTGCCTGGATGGAGACGACCGCGTGGTTGTTCAGGGGAGTTCGGTGGAGGAACTCGAAGTAGCCTTTGTCGTCTGTTTTTAATACTTCATCATTTGAAAAGCTTCGCCACTCACCGAGGAAGACTGAGGCGTCTTTGATCGGGTTGTCTTTATTGTCTTTGACGTAACCGGTGATGTTGTAGCCGGGCGTGAGGATGGCGTAGATATGTCTTTTGACAACCTGATCCTTACCAAGATTATTGTACCATATTCTTTTTTCGGCGAAGTCGGAGTGGGTTATGCTGATGCTGAGGTTATCGAGATCATCTGGAGTTTTATCGCATTTCCAGTTGCCGTCCTTATCTGTTATGTGTGTGCAGTCGCGGAGGTCGAATTTTGGTGCGGTGTGAGTAACATCATGTGGTTGATGTGAGACTTTTACGGTTGCTCCTTCGACAGGTTTGCCGTCGGAAAGTTTTTGGACGTGTCCTGTTACGGGGGTTCCTTTTGTCAGTTCGAAAGTAAAATCTGCCGGGAGAACAATGAAAGTGGATGGATTGAAAGAGATGCTCATTGGAGTGTAGTTGGCAGCGCCA
>DAOWHR010000230.1 GCA_030641315.1 Anaerohalosphaeraceae bacterium
ATGGGTATCAGTATGTCAATATCGATGACTGCTGGTCCAGGAAACGGGGCGATGTGCCTTATCGTGATACGGACGGTACGATACTGCCAAACGAGAAGTTTGGGGATATGAAGGCGCTTACGGATTATATCCACAGCAAAGGTTTAAAGGCAGGGACGTATACATCGCCCGGACCGTGGAACTGTGCGGGTTATACGGGCAGCTTTGACCATGAGTTACAGGATGCGGCGACGTTCGCGAAGTGGGGTTTTGATTTTCTGAAGTATGACTGGTGCTCGTATGGACAAAAGGCAAAGGATAGAAGTGTTGGCGAACTGATGAAGCCTTATGAGAAAATGGGTGACATTTTGAAAGGTCTTGACAGGGATGTTGTGCTTAATCTGTGTCAGTACGGTATGGGAGAGGTATGGAAGTGGGGCGGCGAGGTTGGCGGACACTGCTGGCGGACAACGGGTGATCTTGGGCTTATGTCGGGCTATATGGAGGTGGGGCTGAGCAATGCTCGTCACTATAAATATGCAAAGCCGGGTCAATGGAACGACCCTGACTATATACTGATCGGCTGGGTTGGTAACGCACATGGAATGGGTGAGGGAACACTAACAAACCTATCGCCTAATGAGCAATATTCGTATATGTCGATGTGGTCGTTGATGGCGTCGCCGTTGATCTTTTCGGGGGATATGGCAAAGCTGGACGAGTTTACTTTGAACGTTCTTTGTAACTCCGAAGTTATCGAAGTCGATCAGGACGTGCTCGGCAAACAAGGCAGGATCGTCGAACAAACTGACGATTATTTTATCATGGTCAAAGACATGGCTGACGGCTCGAAGGCGGTTGGTCTGTTCAACACAACGGAAGTGCCGATAGATATTGAAGCAGGCTGGGATAAGCTTGGCATCAAAGGCAAGTACAGGGTACGTGATCTTTGGCGGCAAAAGGATGTTGGAGCTTTTCGGGATAAGTATAGTGCTAAAGTCGGCAGACGCGGTGTGATGATGGTTCGCTGTTATCCTGTGGGTAAATGACAGTTTATAAGATGTGGTTATTAAAGATATAGGAGTTAGTCGTGGGACGAACTAAATTGACAGTATTGGTGTTAGCTTTATTGATTGCAGCAGGATGTGAGAAAAAAGAAAACGCTGTGTACGATTCCAAGCCCGTAGCCTATCATGTTGACATAATTCCACGCGTTGTTCCTCTTTCGGGTCAGTGGGGAGTTCGGCTTGATCCTGAAGATGAGGGGGAAGCTGGTCAATGGTTTAATTCTACTTTTGCAGAGATGGTCAAGCTGCCTGGTTCGCTTGCTGAGAATGGGCTTGGGGATGATGTTACGGTTGAGACGAAGTGGACGGGGGGAATTGTCGACCAGTCATGGTTTACGGATGAGAAATATGCTCCGTATCGTGAGTCTGATAATGTGAAGGTTCCTTTCTGGCTACAGCCTGTTAAGTATTATGTTGGTAAAGCGTGGTATCAGCGGACCATTGATATAGATAAAGCAGCTGGCAAGTGGGTTGTACTGCATCTGGAAAAGTGTCACTGGGATGCGACTGTCTGGGTGGATGATAAACAGATCGAAACGCAGAACAGTTTGTCAACGCCCAATGAATTTCTTCTAGGCGAACTCTCAGCAGGTGAGCATAGGCTTACGATTTGCGTTGATAATACTGTTAAGATTGCTGTGGGTGATAGTGCGCACAGTGTGTCGGATCATACGCAGAGCAACTGGAACGGGATTGTCGGTGATATTTATCTTGAGATGAAGCAAGATGTAAACATTGAGGATGTTCAAGTGTATCCTGATTTGGCAGGTAAGAAGGCAAGAGTTGAAGTAACAGTGGTAAACATCGGTGATGAGCCTGTCGAAGGAGAGGTGTTTAATATTGACGCGGTGACGGTTAGTGCCGGTGTTAAACATAATCCGGAACCGATTAGTGTTCCGTATCGGTTGGAAGTTGGAGAGAATGTTATTAAGGTGGATTATCCGATGGGGGAGGGGTGTCTGCTGTGGGATGAGTTTTCGCCGAATGTGTACCAGATGAAAGTCGGTATGCAGAGTGGATAGCCAAAGAAGGTTGAATTCGGTATGCGTGAGTTTGGGGTTGACGGTACGCAGTTTACTATTAACGGGCGGAAGACGTTTTTGCGGGGAACTTTGGAGTGCTGCATATTTCCGCTGACTGGATATCCTGCGATGGATGAGGAGTACTGGGAGAAGATAATCACTGCGGCTAAGGCGCATGGGCTTAACCATATTCGTTTTCATTCGTGGTGTCCGCCTGAAGCGGCGTTTGATGTTGCTGACCGGATGGGAGTTTATCTTCAGGTTGAGTGTGGCGGCTGGGGGGCGGTTGGGGACGGCAAGCCGGTTGATAAGTTTTACTATGAAGAGGGGGATCGGATTTTAAAGTATTATGGCAACCATCCGTCGTTCGTGCTAATGGCGTACGGCAATGAGCCGGGGGGCGGCAAACAGGGGCGTTATCTTGGTGACCTGGTAAACTACTGGAAGGCGAAAGATGGCCGCAGGTTGTACACGTCGGCATCGGGTTGGCCGAAGATACCCGAGAACCAGTTCCATGTCGATCCTTCGCCGCGTATCCAGCATTGGGGAGCGGGACTGAAAAGCAGGATAAACTCAAGGCCGCCTGAGACGATGACTGATTATTTGAAAAATGTCACGAGTCATGATGTTCCGCTGCTCAGTCACGAGATCGGTCAGTGGTGCGTGTATCCGAATTTCAAGGAGATCGAAAAGTATACCGGTGTGTTAAAGGCCAAGAATTTTGAGATATTCCGCAATACGCTTGAAGCAAATCATATGGGCGATCAAGCTGACGATTTTTTGATCGCATCGGGTAAACTTCAAACTCTGTGCTACAAGGAAGATATCGAATCGCTTTTGCGGACGCCTGGTATGGGTGGTTTTCAACTGCTTGATCTGCATGATTTTCCGGGGCAGGGGACGGCGCTGGTCGGTGTGCTCGATCCGTTCTGGGAGTACAAGGGATATGTGACGGCTGAGCAGTACAAAAGTTTCTGCGGACCGACAGTGCCGCTTGCGAAAATGACAAAGCGTACTTGGGAAAATAATGAGACGTTCACAGCGGATATTGTTGTCGCTCATTACGGAGCAGCAGATCTCGAAAACGCAAAGGTTAGCTGGACCATAACGGACGAATCGGAAGGTTCTGTGATCAGTTCGGGGAGTTTCACAGGAGTTGACATCGCTGTTGGTCAGGTGATTACTGCTGGAAAGATCAGCCTTGATCTGAACAAAATAACAGCAGCGACAAAACTTGTTCTTACTTCCAGTGTTGATGGTGTTGGCCTTTCCAACAGTTGGGGCGTTTGGGTTTATACGGCAAAGGTGGAAACTGCCTGGCCGACGGGTGTTAAGATCGCTCGACAGCTTGATGAAGAAGCGATGAAAGTTCTTGGGTCAGGCGGGAAGGTTTTGCTTTTACCGCTGGCTGGCAGTGTAAAGGGTGGTGTACCTGCGGGCTTTTCGAGCATATTCTGGAACACTGCGTGGACGAGAGGACAGGCGCCTCATACGCTGGGGATACTTTGCGATCCGAAGCATCGGGCGTTGGTAGATTTTCCGACTGAGTATCACAGTAACTGGCAGTGGTGGGATATTGTCACGAAGGGCCAGGCGATGGTACTGAATGATCTGCCGGTGACGGTCAGACCCATCGTGCAGGTTATCGATGACTGGTTCACGAATCGAAGGTTGGCGCTTGTGTTCGAAGCGAAGGTTAACGGGGGCAAAGTGGTGATTTGTTCCGTGGATATCGAAACGGATATCG